>CAMYLW010000474.1 GCA_947259475.1 Thermodesulfobacteriota bacterium | reverse complement strand
GTAGGGCTTCCAGGGCGGAGGGTAGAGCCTACAGCTCGGAGAGAAGGACGCCGATATCCGCGGTCGCAGTAGGCCATTCATGAAATATCCGGGTTAGAGCATAGGGAATGGCTTCTACCAGAGTAGTAAAAACTTGTCAAGCAAGCTATCCGGAAGGCACAGGATGCAGTCTTGAGGAGTGGAGGTCGCCTATAAAAGGTATTTTACTGTGTTAATTCAGAATCCTAGCTGAGGTAGGGGCTCGGGTACCTTGTCCAGTACACCTTTCTCCACCAGCATATCGGCCAACTTTCTCATATTAGAGTTGAGGTATCGGAGCACCGCCTGATCCTTTGCTGGGTTCCAGCCGTATTTAGTCATCTCTTGCTGAACCTCACCTGGTGGTTTCTGCTGAACTAACATCCTATAGGCAGCGATGACCCCGCCTGTCCGTTGGGCGCCTGCTGCGCAGTGTACCAGAACCGGTTTGTTATCTCGCACTGCATCATGGATGAAGGCAATTGCCTCGGCATATTGGCGGATGTCTCCCGTGCCATTACCCTTGAGGAATATCTCTACTCGTTTGATACCAAGGGCCTCAGTGGCTTGGACCTCGGCTTGCTGATCTTGGTCCTTTGGATAGCCGCCGGTAAGATCGACGATCCTGGCTATATCATACTTTTTGAGCGTTTTTTCCACCAAAGCCCTGTGCAATCGGCCGCAGCGGTAGATCTGGCCTGGCTCCACCACGCCGAATCGTTTAGGGATGATGCGGTCCTCCAGTACCTCCTCCCACAGCCACACCGAGCAGGCGACTAGTAGGATTGCCAGCACAAAGAACAGGTATCTTTTGCGCTTGAATCTACTGTGAGAAGGTGAGGATGCTTGATTTGACGTCATTGTGTTGATTCCGAAACAAGAAGAGATTCAGGAATCAAGGAATTAGGGAATTGAGGAATTGGAGAATTGAGGAATTGCCCATTGCGAAAACCGGTTGGATAGCAATCTCTTAGCACCATAATTCCAGAATCCCTAAATTCGTCAATTTGTTTCGTATTTCAAATTTCGGATCTTATTACACTCAGTGGGGCGGGCCTCTGTGCCCGCCAATAGTCCATCATAAGATGTTTGTCTGTAGGAGCAAGCTCCGCTTGCGAAATAGGCTAGCTTCAAAATCCCTTATCGCAACCAAAGGTTGCTCCTACATGACGAGCATCATGTAAGTAATTCCTGTAGGAACAACCTTTGGTTGCGATAAATAATAAGGATAGCTCTTAAGTCCTTTCATTTTAGGCACTTTAGCTCACTTTAGCTCATTTTAGACGGTGTTTCTGTGGTGAATCTTCAATTGAATCGGAAACATTGTAAGGTAGCTCTTTGATGCTAGACAGTCTCTACATTGCGTGGAGGTACATCAGCTTCAACAGGGTGAAGACGGTGACGCTGGTTGCCTGTATCACCCTGATTTCTTTCCTGCCAGTATCCCTGCAGCTCCTGCTGGCTGAAAGTGAGAGGCAGCTGATGTCCCGGGCTGTTTCCACGCCCCTGGTTGTCGGCGCCAAGGGTAGCTCCCTGGATCTGGTGATGAATACCCTCTATTTCGGGGACGAAGTGCCCGAACTGACTACCATGGAAGCTTCAAAGCGGGTTATGGATGCAGACCTGGCCTTGCCAATACCCCTATACGTAAGGTTTCAAGCCCGGGGATATCCCATTGTTGGAACCACCTTCGATTATTTTGACTTCCGCAGTTTGAAAGTGGCAGAAGGGAGGAGTCTCACTGTACTGGGGGAGTGCGTGGTGGGCGCCAAGGCTGCCGAGCGTTTGGGGCTCAAGCCAGGAGACAGCCTGGTATCATCACCCGAAAACCTGTTCGATCTTGCTGGTATATACCCCCTGAAGATGAAGGTGGTCGGTGTACTGGCGAAGTCACACACCTCAGATGATCTGGCGGTGTTTGTGGATTTGAAAACCGGTTGGGTTATTCAGGGGCTGGGGCATGGGCACCAGGATGTCACCAAACTATCGGATCCGACTCTGGTTCTCAAGCGAACTAAAAAGAATGTGGCTGCCACCTCCAAGCTGTACCATTATGCTGAGATCTCCGAGGCGAATATCGATTCGTTTCACTTCCATGGCGATCTCAGCAAGTACCCCATCACTGCTGTGATTGCGGTCCCCCATGACACCAAGTCAGAAACAATCCTCAGGGGTCGCTATTTGTCCAGAGAAGAAGCCCATCAGATTGTGGAGCCGTCGGATGTCATTGACGGATTGCTGCAGAACATTTTCCGGATAAAGAATGTGTTGGATGCGGTGATTTCGCTGGTAACCCTGG
>CAMYLW010000473.1 GCA_947259475.1 Thermodesulfobacteriota bacterium | reverse complement strand
ATAGCTCGATTCGGGAGTGTTTGAAGGTGATGATTCCGAATTGGATCTCGAAGCACTTGATGATTCAGCTAGGGCAGCAACTGAGATTGAGACTAAGGAGCAAGATTCAGGAACCAAGCTCGATCACCAAGGGGAGGACGAGAAAATGCTGACTGAAAAGGAGGTGGTGAGCAGTAAAGACGATGCCGCTATGACAGATACGAGCAAGGATGGAGCAGTTCAAGGCACCGATAAGACGCTTACCGGACCAGCAGCCACTACACCTGAGTTGGAGGCCCCTAGGGCCCTTGATGATGCAATGGGGAAAGAACAAGCGACAGAGGCAGTTCCTGCCATTGACGATCAGCTCTTCAAAGACTCCTCTAGCGATTTTGAATTAGTGAATGAGGTTGAAGAAAAGGGAGGCGAGGGTGAAAAGCCTGAGTTGGAGGCCACTAGAGCCCTTGATGATGCAATGGGGAAAGAGCAAGCGACAGAGGCAGTTCCTGCCATTGACGATCAGCTCTTCATAGATCCCTCTAGCGATTTTGATTTAGTGAATGAGGTTGAAGAGGAGGGAGGCGAGGGTGAAAAGCCTAACTTGAATGCTCTCGCCGATGAGTTGGGTGCACTGTTGAACGAGAGGATGGAAGCGATTGTAATCCGCCTGGTGGAGGAACGAATGCCCGCTATCGTTGAGCCGATCATCCTGGAGACGATCAAGAAGCTCCTAAGATCCAGGGAATAACTTATAGTAGCCTGGAATTAATTTCGAAAATATCATTTCTGAAAGCGTTTTCAGACAGAACCGGGCAGGTGATAAATCGCTAATATCTAAAGCCCAGACTGGCCCACTCAGAGTGTGCATTACATACTTTAATCTACACTTTCTCTTTTGAGACTCAGCTACAATATTTTGTGCTAGATTCACTAGTAGCAGAAGTGTGAATTAAGGGATGTAATCTACAGTTTGCCCTCTGTTTTTTGAAGAAATTCCTAATGAAATGATGGTTTTTCGGTTCACTTGTGGTAAAATACCAATGGATTACAGGGTAGGAGATTCAGTTTCTCTGCATCATCCTACTCCCTCAGACTTTGCCCTCACTGGCCCCGGTCAGTGGGGGCATTTTTTTCAGTGTGGCCCTTTGACGTTTTCCAATATCTTGCGCCAAATTAAATTCCAGCCGAGTGTGAACTAAGGGATGTAATATATATTCGCACAATTATCGAACTGAATTTCAAATTCTCCTTACTCACTGCAGTTCTGAATTAAATCTTTCCAATTTATTGGGAGGAAATTAAAAGCATCCTGAGAGGTCGAGAGACCCTTGGGGTTTATACATAGCACCTTCTGACAGCATCTTTCCACTGGTACCTCCAGAGGGAAATAATCATAAATGGTTTGACTTTCACCTAAAAACTAGGTTATGGTCAAGCCAATCAATAAAGGGCCGTCTTTGTTGGCGGCCCGGTTTCGTTCTAGGGGAAGATCCATTTGTCAAAAGTGGCAACCTCGAGTTTGGGACTATGAGAATTTTTTAGAAAGGAGGATGTCACTATGGCTAATGGAATTGTCAAGTGGTTTAATGACCACAAAGGCTACGGCTTCATAGAGCAGGAAGATGGCCCGGATGTATTTGTTCACCATTCAGGGATCAACGCAACCGGTTTCAAATCTCTCAATGAAGGCGACAACGTGACTTTTGATTTGGGGCAGGGCCAAAAAGGTCCTGCAGCCGAGAACGTCACGAAGATTTAGTTGGCGGTAACACGCTTATTAAGGGCATCTCGTCTAAGTAAGGCAAGATGTCCTTTTTATTTTTGTATGCCTTGCCAAAGTCGGGTTAAGCAAGTAAAAATGAGCAAATCTAATAATGAGACCATGAAAGGCAGGTTATTATCTAAAAGATGAATCTCTTAAACGGAATTACTTATAACTTGCGTGGTCTACGGCTGGGCATAAAGACCCCAAAGCTTCTTGTATTGGGGCTTATTAGGTTTGCCGCCGTCGTCATCATTACCATTCTTGCAGCAAGCCTAATCCTTGTTTACCATGAAAAGATTCTTCATCTCCTTTGGGCTAAGCCTGCAAGTCAATGGATTTTTTGGTTATGGTACGTCCTCTCCTGGTTGCTTTCCTTATTCCTCGTGGGGCTGTCGGCCATACTTTCCTATCTTGTCTCTCAAATACTCTTCAGTGTGTTCATAATGGATTACATGTCTCGAGTTACGGAACGCATGCTGGTGGGCGAGGAACATGAACCGGAAAAAGTGCCTGTGTTGCGGCAACTTTCCTATCTTGTCAAACAGGAAATACCAAGAACGATCCTCCCAGTTTTAG
>CAMYLW010000472.1 GCA_947259475.1 Thermodesulfobacteriota bacterium | reverse complement strand
CAGGGAATCGTCCAACTCGAAGTGAACCTTGAGGTTGTCCTGGCGCAATTGCACCCGGGTAAGTTCATGTACACTTAGCACCACTTCGTTGATATTGGACTCCACCAGGTGGGCTGGCCTGGGTTTGGAAAATTCCAGGATTTCAGAGATGATTCTTTCAATCTTTTTGACTTCTTTTTGGATGTCGCGCATGTAGACCTGGTGCTCTTCGTCAAGAGCCAAATCCCGCAGGAGAATCTGAGTGTTGAGGTTAATGGTGGCCATGGGATTTCTGATCTCGTGCGCGATTCCCGCGGCAAGCGTACCCAAAGAGGCCATTTTGTCCGCCTGCACCAACTGCCTTTCCATTTTGATCTTGTCGGTGACATCTATACCGTAGTTGATGATAAGAGAAAGATTTCCAGAGGCATCAAAAATCGGGTAGGTATACTCCTCCAGGGTCCTGTTGACAATTGGATTGGTGCTTAGACGGTGAGAAGGTTTTCCGGTACGGATGGTCTCTGAAACCGGACAATTGGGACAGGGCTCATTGTCTTGGCGAAACGCTTCGTAGCACTTTCGGCCTAGCAGTTGGGGAATTTCGTCATTAAAGAGGGAAGCTGTGGCCTTGTTGACCATGATGATGTTGTGGTCGAGATCGGTGATAGTCAAAGGAGACATAATGCCATCGAAGACCGCCATCAGCCTCTTCTTACTCTCCACAATGGCTTGTTCAAGGTGTTTCTGCCGAAGTTCTTTCTCTCGCCGCAGCGTGATATCGCGTACCACACTCATCAGATACTTTTCGCCCTTGAGTCTCAGAATAGAGGTGTTGACCTCCACCGGCACCTGGCTGCCCTCCTTGCGAATCATGATTTCTTCACGGTGCTGGCTGGGCTCGCCCTGTTTTTCCTCTTCTGCGGGCTTACCATCTTCTTGATGGACCAGGTCAGCCATGGAGAGGTTCAACAGTTCATCCCGGGTGTAGCCCAGCATCTCGCCGGCTTTGGTGTTGATATCTGCGATGTGACCGTCGAAAGTCTCCAAAAAAACAGCATCGTTGGCGCCTTCTACCAGGGTGCGGTAGCGTTCCTCTGAATCTTTTAGTGCCTGTTCTGTCTGTTTGCGTTGAGTAACGTCTTCTAAAATTGCCTGGAGTGCCGGACGGCTGTCGAAGAAGATCAGACCCAGCGTGACCCGAACGTCCATAATGGTGTCGTCACTGGCCAAACCACGAAATTCCAGGGTTCGCTCGAATTGTTCCGGACGTTGGTTGTCAAGGTTCTGGATCATGGTTTGGAAAGTCTGGCGGTTTCCAGGGTGGAGCAGCTCAGCAAAATCGCGGCCCAAGAGTGAGGACGGCTGGGGATAGCGAAACATGGTGGCCATTACATTGTTGCAATAGCGAATGACTCCCTGACCGTCTATTATGCTGATGGGATACAGGTTTCCCTCCACCAGAGAGCGGTACTTATCTTCGGAACGAACCAGGGCCTCTTGAACCTCGAGTCGCTCTTCTTCTATCTCAAGTGCTTTTGCGAGCATGGAGAAAACAGCCAGCTCGTGGGGGGAGACCTTGCGGGGCTCGGTGAAGGCAACGCCAAATGAGCCACAACTGCGGCCGTCTACCAAAAGTGGTCTACCAATACACGTCTGCAAATTGTGGCGACTCACTAGGTAGTCCTGCTGTAGATCAGAATCTTGACTGAGGTTCTCAAAAACCTCCGGTTGTTCACTGGAACTCTGCATTATTCTGCCCAGTAGAGGACCCACCTGTATACTGCTGCCCTTTTCTTCATCCACTCGCCCATCCGCGTGAGCGAGGGTGATCGACGGCTCTATTCCGTCCCTTTCAGCCCTAAAATAGAGTGAGCAAGAAGCGGACAGCAGGTTGCTCGCTTCGAGAATAACCTTGCGGATATTGGCGTTGTGGTCGGTGTCGAAGCTAAAGAAAAGCTGGTTCAATGAACTGGTTCGTTTTTCCAACCGCTTCTGCTGGGTGATATCGAAAAGGATGCCGCTAACGTGATCGATATTGCTGTTCTCATCGAAGACCGCCTGGGCTCTGACCTGAAGCCACCTGTTCTTGCCGTCGCGGCTCCGGATGAGGTTTTCCCGCACCAAGCTGTCTCCCAGCTCCGATCCGGACTGGAGCAAATCGTTAACCAGGCAACCTCTGTCGTCGCCGCACAGTGAAGACCAGAGGTCCGGATCCGTGTGAAAAGCTTCTGCAGGATACCCGGTTAACTCCTTAATTTCGTCGTCTACAAACTGGGTACTACCATCGGCAAAGACGGTGAACACCACTCCTGGAATGTTCTCCAGCAAGCTACGAAAGTGT
>CAMYLW010000471.1 GCA_947259475.1 Thermodesulfobacteriota bacterium | reverse complement strand
GCATGGCGTCCGGTTTTAGGAGTAAGTAGCCAGCAATCAGTAGCCACTAGATTCACAGGATTTCTTCGGTTCTTTTCTCCTGGATTCTGACTCCTGAATCCTAGCACTTTACTGATAACAAGTTGCCAGAACGAATAAAAACACGCTCTGCGCTCTGCGCTTAGCGCTTTGCGATTATCATTGACGCTCTGGGTTGATACCGCTATACTTTCAAAAAAATTAAGTACTAAAGGCAGTTATGGGTACATTGAGGGATAAGACTAACGGCAGCAAACTTGACCAGGAGAACAGATGAGTGAAACCGGGCAAGCGGTGTTGGATGCTATTTTCGCCAGGCGAAGTATCCGGCAGTATCTTGAGGACCCTGTAGAAGATGATAGTCTGCAAGCTATTTTGGAGGCGGGTCGCTGGGCCCCCTCCGGGTTGAACAACCAACCATGGCGTTTTGCAGTTGTTAAAGGTCCGGAGGTAAAAAACGAGATTGCGGCACAAACCCGCTACCGGGAGATCATTCGCAACGCCCCAGTTATCATTGCGGTCTTTCTTGACAATGCTGAGAGCTATGACCGGGTAAAGGATTGTCAGGCAATAGGTGCCTGCTTGCAAAACATGTATCTGGCTGCCCATGCATTGGGATTGGGAGGGGTTTGGCTGGGCGAAATCTTGAAGAACAAAGAAAGGGTGGCAGAGATCCTCGAGGCACCTGATTCATATGAACTGATGGCAGTATTTGCCGTTGGACATCCGAAAAACCGCCAACAGAAATCCCAGCGAAAATCACTGTCAGAGATAATTTTTAAGGAGCTATAACAGGAGGCCCATAGAGCAAAGGGTGTAGACCCGGTATACCACAATTAGTTTTGCCTAAGAGAAACAAAGGGGGGATGGAGATGAAGATACGAGGTCGTGCTCCATTGGGTTGTTATTTGCTAGTGGGGGTGCTTTCGATTTTTCTCTTTACTGGTGCAAGGTGTGCGACTACCAAAAACTCGGAAGGAATGACTGAGGGAACGGGCGAGAAAAAAAGCGAAGTAACAGGTCCGGTTCCCCTTTACTATGACTTTGCTGATATCCTGATTCCTGCAGAACTTAGCCTCGATAGAGAGAACTCGTTTGTCTACAGTACACCATCTTTTACCGCAGGTGTCCTGGTGTTCGATGGCTATGTGCAGGCAGACTCTCTGGTGAATTTTTTTAGCACAAACATGGCCAAGGATGGCTGGATGCTCAAGTCAAGTTTTCGCTACCGCCAGGTGATCCTCAACTTCGAAAAAGATAAGCGCAGTTGTTTGGTGAATGTGGCAGAGTATCCATTGAAAACCAGAGTTGAAATCTGGGTGGCTCCCCAAGTGAGCGCAACCATGCCTTGAGAAGAAGAACTAGGCACTAGACACCAGGCACTAAGCACAATGGTAATTTTACATTTCGCATTGATCAATTCGCGTCCAGAACCAGGGTCAAAAATACAAGCCACCTAAATGCAGAATGAGAAATGTGGAATGTGAACTGAGAAATGAGCTGGTGCCTAGTGCGTAGTTCCTAGTGCCTAGTAGTCCAAGAGTTGAAGACTGGCTACCAATACCTGAAGATCCGAGGGTTGCATGACCACACTGAGGAACCGCAAAATTTTGTTGGGAGTAACCGGTGGTATTGCTGCATACAAGGGGCTGGAGTTAACCAGGCTTCTAGCCCTGGAAGAAGCTGAGGTCCGAGTGATTATGACCCGAAGCGCCATGGAGTTCGTGCAGCCCCTGTCATTCCAGGTTCTTTCTGGCCAACCGGTTTGCACTCATCTCTTCGATCTCGAGACAGAATCACGCATTGGCCACATCCAAGTGGCCACTGAGGCTGAAGTGGCGGTAATTGCCCCCGCTACCGCCAATATCATCGGCAAACTAGCCCATGGAATTGCTGATGATTATTTGACTACTTCCATGCTTGCCTGCACCTCTCCCAGAATTATCTGCCCAGCCATGAACGTGAATATGTTCGATAGCCAAGCGGTTCAAGAAAATTTAGCCAAGCTAAGGAACTGGGGATTCCATCAGGTAGGTCCAGACTCTGGTGAGCGGGCCAACATTCCTGGCTCAGCCCTTAGGGGTGAAGCAGGTCCAGGTCACTACCGCCCAGGAGATGCACCAAGCCGTTACAGAAAAATTCACCCAGATGGATGCGGTGATAATGGCGGCTGCAGTGTCTGATTATCGACCGAAAGAGACAGCACCCGAAAAAGTCAAGAAGTCCAGCGGCAATGACGTTCTGGAGTTGGAGCGGACTGAAGATATCCTCTTACTTTTGGGGCAAAGGAAAAAAGGTCAGGTTCT
>CAMYLW010000470.1:775-3100 GCA_947259475.1 Thermodesulfobacteriota bacterium | reverse complement strand
ACCAGCAGTATAGCTCCTGATGGGGTTTGGCCCCAACGAGAAAAACATGCTCGTCAAGGTTAAGTGAAGAAATGAGCTTCTCAAGATCACCTCTAAGCTTTCCCTCACCGACGATGGCCAAAAAAAGATCCTTTTTGTGATACCTGTCACCAAGAACTTTGATTGCTCTGATTAGAAGATCAAAACCCTTTCTGGGGATGAGGCTCCCCACAGAGAGAATCAGCTTTTTATCCGTGGGGATACCCAAATTCCGCTTGGCCACCTCCTTTGAAAGTGGGTAAAACTTGCTAGAATCGACTCCGTTCGGGATCACTGATATTTTGGCGGCCGGAATCCCCAATTGAATCATTTCATCTTTGAGTGCTTGGCACACGGAAATTGCTTTGTCCGCCTTCAGTAGAGTGTGACGAAGGAGTTCTCGAATGAGCGGAAATTCTTTGTAAAGATTGATGTCAGTTCCCCTCGCAGAGACCACAACGGGTATTTTGAAAAAATCTGCCAGCAGCACCGCTGCAAATCCGTCAGGATAAACGTAATGGGCATCAATAAGATCAAAATCAAATTCTTTGCGGATTTTTTTCACGACAGGCAGAACTGACAAAAACATCAGTAAACCATACAAAGCCATACCAATCTTGGGAGTGATAAAATATCTGGGATGGTACACTTCTACCCCAGCTAGCACTTCTTGTCTCTTCACCTTAGAAAAATTCTGCCTCCAACCGCTTTGAATTGGGGGGTAATAGGGTACTGGTGCAATAACTTTCAGCTCAATCCCATCCATTCTGGAGACAGTTGACATCCTTTCCTTAACGAAAACATTATTATTGGGCCAAATGTTGTTTGGATATAAACTAGTAAAAACCAATACTTTGATCGGATTCATATGGTAGATTACCATCCATTCTCAGAAATTTCGTTACCATTCAGAAATCTGCGCTGCCATAACCGAAACATGAAAATACTCCAGAGTTCAGTTGAGCGATCGCGGAAACCGCGCTGGTGCTCTCTCCAGACTTGAGCAACAGCACCCTTATCGAACAGTCCATCATTATTATCCGTGAAGATAACATCGTGAGCCATATCTTTCAGCTCATTCCGAAACCACTGTGCCAGCGGCACGGCAAACCCCATTTTTTTTCGATGTAAAATCGTTTCGGGCAGAACACCTCCGAGGGCCTTTTTCAAAATGTACTTACCAACAGTTCCTCGAAGTTTCAGTGACGACGGGATCGTAGCCATAAATTCCATGAATT
Source organism: Thermodesulfobacteriota bacterium (assembly GCA_947259475.1). Taxonomy (GTDB): domain Bacteria; phylum Desulfobacterota; class Syntrophobacteria; order BM002; family BM002; genus BM002. Next base: position 1,844 of record CAMYLW010000470.1, on the reverse strand, counting down.
TTTGGTCAAGGATTGGCGCGCGAACTTCGAGGGAATTGGCCATACTCGCACGATCTACCTTTACCAGGATATCATCCGTGAGATATGTTTTTATGTCGACATATTGAATCCGGGTTATCGGGTCATCGGTGTCGGCCTTATCATAGTAATATCGAAAAACATCCAAGGTATCATACCCAGCCAATTCCTGCCTGACATCAGGGTGGAGAAGTCTCGCCTTCATGGATGGACGAAAGGCTGACATAGAAAGAAAGTATCCTTCTATTGAAGAAGAGGCGAGGCTCTCAAAAGTAGCCTTGCCGCGAAAGATGCGTGGTGCCCAGTCTGCCTTCGGATAGAGTGAAGCCAGGGTTCCGAAAATCGGCCGACGCATGCTAAGAGGCAGCAACTTCCGGAACATATTCTCCCTCTTGTCAAAATAGTAACGGCGGTAGCCGGCAAAATTTTCGTCACCACCATCGCCTGAAAGTGCAACTGTGACATTCTCACGGGCTATTTTTGAAACATAGTAGGTTGGAATAGCAGAGGAATCTGCAAATGGTTCATCGTAATGCCAGGCGAGTTTACCGATAGTCTCTAAAGCATCCGGTCGAACAACTTTTTCATGGTGATTAGCATTGAATCGAGACGCCACCTCCCTCGCATAGTCCAGTTCATCGAACTCTTTCTCCTCAAATCCTATGGAAGAAGTAAGAACTGGTTCCCCTTTGAGCTCGCTCATCAGGGCAACAACAGATGCCGAGTCAATACCACCCGAGAGGAAGGCACCCAGCGGCACGTCGCTGATCAAGCGGATACGAACTGCCTCAAGATAGTTCTCCAAAAGCTCTTCACACCACTTTTTTTCTGCTAATTGCCGAATGTGACCAAAACTGATATCCCAATACTCGCTCTCTTGCATGTAACCATCAGAAACGACCAGATAATGGCCGGGCCGGAGTTTACGGATATGCCTAAAAATAGACTTCGGTGTCGGGACATAAGAAAGTGACAAGTAGTCGGATAGAGCCTCAAGGTCAATTTCACGTGGTACATTGGGTGCTTGCAAGATGGCCTTCATCTCCGAGGC
>CAMYLW010000470.1:0-708 GCA_947259475.1 Thermodesulfobacteriota bacterium | reverse complement strand
TCGCTCACCATGTTCTTCATATAGATGAACAATCACTTCGGTATCAGACCGTGTCTTAAAAACATGTCCCTTTTTGACCAGCTGATCTTGCAACTCCTGGAAATTGTAAATCTCACCATTGAAGATCACCCATACCGTTTGATCTTCATTGGTCATCGGCTGATGCCCACCTTGCAAATCAATAATAGCAAGCCTCCGATGGCCGAGCCCTACCGGTCCTGATTTATACAAGCCTTCATCATCCGGACCACGATGGATCAGGGTGTTCGTCATGGCCTGAAGTAGTTCTGTGGAAACCCGTTCTTGGTTTCCAAAATTGTAAATTCCGCAAATGCCACACATAGTCTCTCCAGTGTCGCTTATTGTTGGGTTACCAATTGTGTGTATGTTGCCTCATATTGGGCCGCCATTCTCTCCAAGCTGAACATATCGAGAGCTCGTCTCCGTCCGGCAGATCCGTGACTTCTCATGAGATCTTGATTTACAATATATCGTTCCAGAGCCACTGTGAGGGCGTCAATGTCCTGTTTTGGCACAAGATACCCCGTTTCACCATCGACAACCAATTCAGGGTTACCCCCAACGCGGCTGACTACCATGGGAATGCCGACAGCCATAGCCTCAAGGATTGTGTTAGATATTCCCTCGAAAATGGAGGGCAGCACAAAGACATTCAAAAGCTTAACCACTTCAGGTACATCATGTCGC
>CAMYLW010000469.1 GCA_947259475.1 Thermodesulfobacteriota bacterium | reverse complement strand
TATGACAACAAAGTGGTCCCGAGATACTTTAAGAAATTGGAATCCGGTATTGTAAAAGCTTGGATTCACATCCTTTTTGTGCCAAACACTTTTCGCATCGAATTGTAACTGTTGTTTTTTTTCCATTCCGTGAGGCAAATCCATCTTGAGCTGAAAGATTGTGTCGGTGTCAATCGGATCTTCGCTGATCAACATTATCCCCTCAGCTGTGATGTCGATCAGATGCCCAATAAGAATATGTGTGTTTCTGTCAAATACCCTCAGGTAGTAGATCAAATGCCTTCTATTGAGTTTTCGTTTCTCGTGCACGTTTAACTCTTTAAATTGGCGGAAAAAATGACGAGTTCTTTAAGAGTACTGGAGCGCTAGAGTGACTAAAAATTCCAAATAACAAATCACAATGACTAAGGCTTCAGTGTTAAGGTTTCAGATCTATCAATTCTGACACCTGAACCACAACACCTTAAACCCTGAGATCTGGCGCTTGGAGTTTGGGGGTTCATAAGTTCCAGTGCTCCACCACTTCATTACTCCAGCAGACTCCCGCATGAAGGAAAGACCATTGAAGCCCCCTCTGGGGGTGGCTCAAAGCGGTGTCCTCCGAGCTTGGATTCTCTACTGTGATGTTGACCAATCCAGCACTATGGGCTTGCCGGCAGCCTGTCGTGTGCGCGTCCAGCGGAGCTCAGATCTGGCTGCTTTCTCGCCCTTCATTTCTTTCATGATCTCAAAAAAATCTTGTTTGAACTTACTTTTCAATACCTCTGATTGGGGTTTACCTTTTACAGCGTAAACTGTTTGGATGGTCTGGTGATCAAAGGCACGCCATACTTGTTCGTCTTTCAGAGAAGTAAACTTGTGTCCTTCCAGGGTGCTGATAACAGCCTTTGTTTCAAACGTACCTGCCCTCTCGACTGCACTCTTGTACTGGTGGAGGATTGTGTATGCGGAAGCTGCTGAAGTGGAGGGATAGGATTGATATCTTGAAGCAAACTTTTCCACAAATTCTTTGCCTTTGGGATAATTGTAGGTAGTCGGGATCTTCCAGAACCATGGTAGAGCACCCACCACACCTTCCATCGCCTTTGGCCCGGCACTTTCCGCCATGCCCAGGGTCAGATTTGGAACGACAATATCCATTTTTTTCTTTAGACCCATCTTAGTGGCTAGCTTCAGTGCATTGGCCATATCTTTACCACACAACACTAGAACGAGGACCTCCGCACTCGAGGATCGAGCCTTGTCCAGAGCTTTCCTAAAATCCTCTTCCTTGGCACCGGGAAATGGTGTGAGCACTCTTTTGTGCCTTTTCTTATCCAATGAGCGACTGAATTTCCTGATCGATGCCTCGGTCGTCCAGCCCCAAGTATAGTCGGCAGTAACGTAAAAATACCTCTTGCCGGAGTAATGCTCCTTCAGGAATTCCGATAATACTTTTGCCCCCATCCAGGCGTTGTAACATTCCCTAAACATATACTTGTGAGCTTCAACTCCCGTGGTTGCATTCGAGTAGGTTAGGGTCCCAAAATACAACTTCCCTCTCGATTTTGCCGCTTTACCACCTGCTATTGCCACACTACTAGCCGAACCGCCAAAGATCATTTCGCAACCTTCCTTGTCAATCAGTTCCTCTACATTTCTTTTGGCTAAGTCAGCTTTAGATTTTGAATCTCTGACTATCAATTGAATTTTCCTGCCAAGAATACCTCCAGACTGGTTGATTTCGTCTACTGCCATCTCCGCAGCTCTCAATTGAGCTAACCCTTGGACCGAGTAAGGTCCCGTCTTAGGATAATTCAATCCTATCTTTACAACTTGAGCCTTTGCTGCAGTTGTAAACAGGAAGATACTGGCAACTGCAATTAGAAATTTTTTAAACATTTCCTAACCTCCTTTGAAGAAAGCTTTCTTCCAGCGAGTGTGAAAACCACACTCAGCGAGCCTTCTTGACTGCACCTATAGCTCATTGGGGTGCAGATGGTGCTATTTCTCCCTCGCCCTGCTTTTCAGCAATGACCGCCTCCTGCGAAAACTCACTCTCCTTCTCTTCCTCACCCCCCAGCTTTGATTCCGGCTCATCCTTTGCCTCTTCCAATTTGAACACCTCAACAGACACTCGTAGTTTGTCTGCCGTATCCGACATGTCTTTCATTGCCATGGCCGTCTGCCTACTCGCTGCGGAGGTCTGAGAACTGACCTCACCCACTTCTTCCATGGTTTTAGCAATATTTTCAGATGCCCTGGCCTGCTGTTTTGAGGCCATGGAGATGGACTCAATCAACTCTGCCAACCGAGTAGAAACTGTCTCAATTTGCTGGAGCTTATTGCG
>CAMYLW010000468.1 GCA_947259475.1 Thermodesulfobacteriota bacterium | reverse complement strand
TTGACATTACCGAAAGCAAATATGCGCAGACAGCGTTAAGTGAGAGCGAGGAGAGATACCGGAGGATTTCGGAGGCCATAACGGATTATATATTCACGGTGCGGGTAGCCAACGGGAAGCCAGAGGGGACTTTTCATGGGCCAACTTGTGAGGCTGTGACAGGCTACACTACGGAAGAATTTAACTCAGACCCCTTTCTGTGGATCCGGATGGTTCCTGATGAGGATCAGGAAGTTGTGCGGGCGCAGGCGGAGGAGGTTCTGACGGGGCATGATCCCAGATCTATTGAACATCGCATTTTAAGAAAGGACGGCCGGATCAGATGGGTGTACAACAGTCTGGTGCCCAATTATGACGGGCACGGTAATCTGGTTTCCTACGACGGCTTGATTCGGGACATCACCAATCGGAAAGTAGCTGAGGAGACACTGCGGGAAAGTGAGGAACGCTATCGCCAGCTGGTTGAGACCATGAACGAGGGTTTGGCAATGGCGGACCAAAACTATATCTTTACCTTCGTCAACGAAAGATTCTCCGAAATGTTGGGATACCCCCGGGAAGAGATGATCGGCCGTCACATCCTGGAGTTTGTCCATGATGATTACCAAGACTTTATGAAAGGCCAGATGGCCAGTCGTAAGGAGGGCGAAACCAAAAGCTATGAGATCGATTGGAGAGCGAAAGACGGTCGCAGAGTCTACACCCTGATTTCGCCCAAAGGTTTTTATGATGCAACGGGGCAGTTTACCGGCAGTCTGGGAGTGCTGACAGACATAACTGACCGAAAAAGTGCGGAGGAGGCGTTGCAAAAGGCTCATGCCGAGTTGGAGCTGCGGGTGCAGGAGCGCACTGCCGAACTGATGACGACAAACGAACAACTCAAGCGCGAAATAGAAGATCGCAAGAAGGTTGAGAAAGAACTTAGGGAAAGCGAAACCAGGTACCGACTTCTAATCAATAACGTGCCCAGTATTGTCTACAGGGGATACAAGGACTGGTCTGTGGACTTTATGGATGAAAAAGTAAGGTCGCTTACAGGCTATAGCATGGAAGAGTTCAACTCTCGGAAAAAGAAGTGGTCTGAGGTCATAATAGGGAGAGACCTCGAAACTGCCAAGAAGGCTTTTATTCAAGCACTAAAAACCAACAAATCCTACGTAAGGGAATACAGAATTGAAACAAAAGGTGGAGAAATTCTCTGGATACAGGAAAGGGGTCAGATAGTATGCGATAAGGACGGCGAGATTGAATATGTGAGCGGAGTTTTCTTCGATGTTACCGAACGGAAACAACTGCAAAAAGCCATTGTCCAAAGAGAAAAACTCAATACTTTGGGCACCATTGCTGCTGAAGTAGCCCATGAAATTCGCAATCCTCTCGTCTCCTTGGGCGGCTTTGCCCGACGACTTCAAAAGAAGTTTCCGGATATGACCGAGTGTGAAGTTATCCTGCAGCAGTCCCAACGCTTGGAGAAAATACTGTCAAGGATAAGGAACTACCTAAACCCCGTAGAAATCCGACCTCAGGAATGTTCTGTCAACAGCATTGTCGCTGATTCTGTGGGCTTGCTCTCACCTGAAACCGAAATCAGAGGGCTCAGGTGCCAACTGAATCTCAATCCAGACCTGTCGGACGTCTACACCGACCCGGACATACTGACCCAGATTTTTGTCAATCTGATTCTTAATGCGGCCGAGGCCATGGACAATGGTGGCGTTTTAACCATCAGGACCTTTGAAAGTGAGCAAGATCTCTACATTGAGTTCAAGAATCCATCCTCCGAACCGGAAGTCAAGCATCCTGAACTCCTTTTTATGCCCTTCGCTGAAGGCGGCGAGAGCATCGGCCTGCCGCTCTGCTACCGTCTCCTGAGGAATATGGGAGGTATTCTCTCCTATACATCAGAAAAAGATCACATGCTTTTTACCGTTTCTTTGCCCAAATCAGTCCGACGCCATACTCACTAAGAGAAGACTCGTTTTTTCGTTTGCTGAACGTCCAGCCTAAATAAATTTCCCTTTAATTGTGGGTTTCCGGTTTCAGTGTTCCCGCCTTCGCCTCAAGGGCTCCGGCGCGGCAAGCAGTGTTTTTGATAAGCGGCTATAGGAGGCAATGGATCCTGGCATCAGAGCCTTACTTATGCTGCAAATTCACCCACTGAAAACCCCGAAGGACCTTTGATAAAGGGGGGTTAGGGGGGATTTTGAAACAGCATTTGCTCTGCCCCCTGTTTGAGTTAGCCTCTTACGGGGTGGCATGCTCGGGCTGGAAGATGGAGCGGTTAGTGATTATCATTAATGAAACAAATGAAATTTCAGATAGAAGGGAAGTTGTTTATGTACAAATTCACTATCATATATTTAATAGGGTTCCTGGCACTGGGCCTTCTCGGCACTACATATGCAAGTGGTGCGGAGACCGGCTCTGACCTCTCCAAGGAAAAGTTAGAGAAGGCAACATTTGCCGGGGGCTGTTTCTGGTGTATGGAGCCGCCTTTCGATAAGTTGGACGGGGTTATATCCACCACGTCAGGATACTGTGGCGGCAAGGAAGAGAATCCCACCTACAAACAAGTTTCTGCTGGCGAGACAGGCCATGCGGAAGCCGTTGAAATCTTGTACGATCCCTCCCGGATAAGCTATGCGGAACTGCTGGATGTATTCTGGAGAAACGTTGATCCCACCCAGAAAGATGGGCAGTTTGCTGATACCGGGGCTCAGTATCGGACGGCGATCTTTTACCATAATGAGGAGCAAAAACGATTGGCTGAGACTTCAAAGAAGGAACTGGGAAACAGCGGTAGGTTTAACAAAGAGATCGTTACCGAAATTGTAGCCGCAACCCCTTTTTACAGAGCTGAGGAGTACCATCAGGATTACCACAAGAAGAATCCTTTGAGGTATAAG
>CAMYLW010000467.1 GCA_947259475.1 Thermodesulfobacteriota bacterium | reverse complement strand
ATTCTTGAAATTATGCGCTCAGAGGGACAAATCACTGAAGAGCAGTACAGGGAGCTGAAGGAAAAGTCCAGAAAGGAACAGGAAGAAGACGAAAGCACCTTTCGCGCCCATTGGCAAGATGGGGAGCGCTTGGATAGCAAAGATAACAAATGCAAAATCAAGTTTGGCGGCAGGATTTTCCTAGACTGGACCCACATCGACACTGAGGGCAAATTGGACAGGAAAAGGCCAGATCTACAGGGCCACGGCGTCGAAATTCGCAGCGCCAGGCTCTATTCCGAGGGAACTATTTATGAAGCCGTACAGTACAAGTTCGAGTATGATTTTGAGGGTGGGGACCTCAACCCAAAGAATGTCTGGATCGGGCTAACAAAGATTCCATACGTTGGGAACATCAGGTTCGGCTACATGAAGGAGCCTTTCTCTCTGGATGAACTGACAAGTGGGAGTTACATCACCTTCATGGAGAGAGCTTTACCCGTGGAAGCCTTTGCCCCCGGCAGGAACACAGGTGTTCAGTTGTTAAACTCTGCACTTGACGATCGCATAACTTGGAAAGTAGGTGCTTTTCAGGATACCGACGAGTTCGGAAACGGTTTTTCAAATACCTCTGACTATAATATTACGGCTCGCCTCACCGGTCTTCCGTGGTACGCTGACAATGGCAGAAAGCTGCTCCACCTGGGCCTGTCCTACAGTCATCAGTTTCGCAGTCAAGACAACCCGGTTCGGTTTGGAAGTCGTCCAGAAGCGCACAATACCAGCGTAAGAACCGTTGATACAGGGAATTTTGACGCTGACGATGTAGATTTGTTTACCCCCGAATTTGCCCTGGTGTTCGGCCCCTTCTCCGTGCAGAGTGAGTACTTTCATATTCCAATCAAGAGTGATTCGGGTGGTGATCCCACATATGACGGGTTCTACATAAATGTCAGTGGTTTTGTCACCGGCGAGCATCGCCACTATGATTTAAAAAAGGGCTATTTTGGCCGGGTACTACCCAAGCAGAACTTCCATCCGACCCAACCCGGTTGGGGAGCCGTGGAACTTGCTGCCCGTATCTCTGAGCTTGATACGAACGGTGGCAATGTGAGGGGAGGCAAAGAGCTAAACCTTACTTTCGGTGCAAACTGGTATCTAAATCCAAACACCCGATTTATGTTCAACTACATTTACGCCAGTGTGGACGATCATCCCAAAAAAGCCAATGGTGATCTGAATATCTTTCAAGCCCGAGTCCAGATTGATTTCTAAAATATATACTCCACAAAGCAGCGGCAGAGGAGAGCGTTATCTGAGAGGCTAGGCTGTTTTCATCAGATCGGAAATAGCTACGTATTTTTAGGGTGCGCCCTGCGCCTTAGCGCTGCAGATACAGCTGCGGAATCCACATGGAGAGCGCAGGAATGTAGGTAACCAGCAGAAGCACCACGATTGCAGCGACTATGAACGGTATGATGGCACGGCTTATTCTTTCCAGGGAAATACCTGCTATGCCACTGCTGACGAAAAGGCAGACTCCCAGGGGCGGAGTGGTGAGACCAATGACGAGATTCAGGACCATAATGGCCCCAAAGTGAATTGGGTCCAGGCCGAACTGCTTTGCCAGGGGCAGGAGAACAGGGGTGAGGATAATGAGCGAGGCGGTGGTTTCCATGAAGGTGCCGACAAACAGCAGAAATAGGTTGATCATGATAAGAATCAACCAGCGACTGCTGATGCTGGCAGTAAGTAAAGCAATGATTTTCTGTGGCATCTGCAAAGCTGCCACCAGCCAACCAAAAATGGCTGCGTTGGCGATGATAAACATGATGATCGCAGTGACCACCAGGCTGTCTCGCATCAGATTGGGCAGCTGACGCCAGCTGAGTTCACCGTAGACAAAACGGCCCACTATGAAGGCATAGACAACTGAGACAGCCGCCGCTTCGGTGGGGGTGAAGACTCCGGCAAGAATGCCACCCAAAATGAAGGCCGGCATGAAAAGGGCGAGCAGGGCATCCTTAATACCATAGAAGAGATTGCGCCAGTTAACAGCGCTTCTGCCCGAGGCAGGTCGACTATGGAGGTGGTCACCACTGAAGTAGGCAACGGCCATGAGGGCCAAGCCGATTAGCAATCCTGGAATGATGCCCGCCAAGAAGAGTGCGCCAATGGACTGTTCAGCAGAAACTCCGTAAATTATCATGGGGATGCTGGGTGGGATTATGGGTCCCATGGTGGAGGAAGCTGCTGTGATGGCGGCAGAAAAGCCGAGGTCATATCCTTGTTCTTCCATGGCGGGGATGAGGACCGAACCAATGGCAGAGGTATCCGCCACTGCTGCCCCGGT
>CAMYLW010000466.1 GCA_947259475.1 Thermodesulfobacteriota bacterium | reverse complement strand
TTTATCACCTCGCTTGTTGCACTGGAAAGGTGGGAGTCCTCCAAAGCTCCATGCAGAGACGGCAAAGAGACCATCGCCACGATGCCCAGCAACAACAGTACGATCAATGTCTCCAATAAGGTGAAACCTGTCGGTAGCTCCTGATTCAGCTTGCGCCCTGAAGCGCTATATTTCTGCCAGATCGGCAACGATCGGTCAGTACTGATCATGGTGTATGTAGTCCGAGCATATTCAAGGATATTATTGTCCGCTATTTCGAAAGCAACAATGATGCCAGATTTCTTATCGCCAACGGTCATAAAACCAATCTGCATGGCATGAGCCTTGCACAGAGAATCCACGAGTGGGGAGAGGTTGTAGTCCGAATGTCTTCCCGACCGTGGCTGAATGTACCCTGACCTATTTCAGACGATCGACTGGGAGGACAATCTCTCGGCCTCAACTTGCTGGGAGCAACGGTTACTCTCTGCCATTTGCTGACGAATAAGTTTCCTCAACAGAATTCGAAGGACTTTGTCTTGAATCTTACATCAATATATCCCATAGGAATTGACATAGGCAGCAACAATATTTACGCGGCCCAACTCAAGAAGAACCGGCAGGATCTGGTTGCCCGGGGATTCGTTCATCGAGAATGCGAGGGGGTAGCTCAAGGAATCTTCAACGGAGGGGATGAATTGATTCCTGTGCTAAGGCAAATTGCCAAAGACAAGACATTTAGAGGCAGGAGAGCTGTGGTTCATTTCCCCTCTCAATATCTTCTTAGTTTCCCCATAACCTTTGAGGTTCACGGGGAAGAAACTATAGAACAAGCCATCCTCAGGAAATCCAAAGACTATATTAACTTTCCCCTGGAAGAAGCCATCATAGATTATCCATCGCTCACGCCTTTCATCTCTGCTGATGCTGATAAGTACAGGGCCAGCATTAATGCTGTTCGCAGGGATCACATGAAACAATATCTTCTCATGCTGAAAAAGGCTGGTCTTACCGTTGAAGCGGTGGACAGCGGTATTTCCTCATTGATACGCCTCCATAGTCACACTTACAAAAGCATTCAGAATCCCACAATCTTGTGCAACATCGGCAGTGGGCAAAGCCTGCTTTCCGTTGTGACTAGAGACAGCATTTTGGTTCAGCGTCATGTTCCGTGGGGAGTCCAAATGCTGCTGAAAAACCTTCAAGCTAACCTTGAACTTTCCCAAGACAGGCAAAAGGCAGAAGTTCTTCTCAAGAACTACGGCCTTTTCTTTGAGGATTGCCTGGAGTGCAGTAGCAGTGTCAATCCCGGTGGCGAGGTGGTGGAACAAGACATGAGGGACATGTACCGCGCCATCTACCAAATCATAAACCCCCATATCGAAGAACTCGTTCATGAATTTCACAAGGTTATCGGTTATGCGAGGTCAGAGGAACATGGTGAAAGCTTTGAAGGAATCTACATCTACGGCCAGGGAACTACCATTCACCATCTGGATCATTACCTTGAACGGCGGCTCAATGTTCCCGCGAAGTTGATGAATCCCTTGAGTAAAATAGGTTTATCCGACGACAGCATTCTACCGGACGTATCGGAAGGTTCTCGATTCGGCTTGGCCCTGGGCCTAGCTATGCGAAAGGTGACATGGCTTTAAGAGAACTCAATTTGATACCAGGAGAGGTTATTGCTCGCCGAGATTTAGTGCGGCACCTTGGCTTTTGGACCGGGTGTCTCGTCATCTTTCTGGCACTGATCTGGGGCTTTTATTTTTCTCAAACACACTTCTTTCTCCCCGGAAAGCGTGCGGTGACAACGCTGACTGATATGCGTACTTATCTGGGTACTAAATTTGAGGAAATCAAACGGATTCGAGAGGAACTGGACAGGCTGAGCCAGCATCAGGCAGTTCTGGAGCCCATAACCAATTATGAACCCTATTTTCAAATTTGCGCTAAGCTTGCTGACACTATGAATGAATCTACCTGGCTGACACAACTCGTAATAGATAGTGGCAAAGAAGAGGCGATTGAGGCCAGCTTGATACTCAACGGTTATTCTTATTCAAACGATAAACTCGGAAATTTCCTCGATCAACTATCCAGTTCGAAGCTGTTCGAATCTGTGGTTTTGAAACATGCCACCGAGTCTGAACTCAGACAAAGGAATCAAGGTGATCGGAGAGCAATAAAGCTAATTGAGTTTCAAATAGAGTGTAATATTTCGAAAGTATAATTTATGCCTTTAGAGATAAGAAGATTAGATAAAATATGTTTTGCCATTGTAGTCATTGTGACACTTGTATCTGGTTACTGGTTTAGCAAGCAAGTGATAAAAGAACGTAGATTAATTCGCCA
>CAMYLW010000465.1 GCA_947259475.1 Thermodesulfobacteriota bacterium | reverse complement strand
GGAGGCTTCACGTTTCCTCAGAGTACGCTGGAGCTTGTCGGCATCGTCGGATTTCTTGGACGGCCAATTAGCACAGGCAGAGCTGAGGCAGAAAAAAGCGGTTAGCAGCAGGGTTAGATATACCCGTGGACGAGAAGAAACAAATGAGATAGACATACCCAAATTCCCCCCCCTTACTCAGCGATTGGCGACCCAAAATGAACAGAGGCTGAAAATGCTCCAGCTCGCCCTATTGAATCCCGCTTTAGTCCCGCTAAAGCGGGACAGGGAGCTTCAACAATATTTCATTGGAAGGCGCTACTTACGTGCAGGATTTTTCGTTATTTTGTCCCCGCCATCCGGTGATGGCTGCTATTCAAGCTGAAGCGCTTTTTCACGCAACCATAGCAGATTTTGCAGGAACAAGAAAGAGTCAGTATTTTCCGCCATTGACATAAGATCAAATACCGTTAAAATATAACTATTACAGGAGAGCGGACAACACACACCTACCTCTATACTGATTCCAGATTCATTTCCATTAACACTACAGAAGCATCTCGATTAACGGAGGAGAAATTCATGGCGACCGGTAGCAGTCCTCCTGTGGACCCCAAGACGGTGGCACTGGAGGTACAGAAAGGGAAGTCATTGGAAGAGATCCAAAGAATTTTCGGGATCAAGCTGAAAAGCCAGGTGCAGGACCTTTACGTTAGAGGGCTCAAACAGCTTGGTGAAATTCCACAATTCGAGATGCCGAAGTCAAAGGATGGTGAATCGGCTAAAATTGTCGACACTGGCTATCGAAGAAGTATTGGACAAAGTGGCAGCATTACTTTGACTCGCTCACTGCTATTGGAAATGCTAGGCTTCCAGGAAGGTGATGTTTTTCAGATCCTCAGGCAGGGAAGCGACCTAATACTGCGCAAAGTTGAATAGGAGTTCACCTTTCGCATCAATCATCTCTCATAAATATCAAATCACAAATAACAAATATCAAACAAATCACAATAACCAAAATTCGAAATTCCAAACCTATTTTGGTCATTGAATATTGGAATTTGAGATTTTACCATGCTCCGCTTCTCTCTGACTCCAGCTTTCTCCTACCCGCCGTCCTCTGCCTGCTGCTCACTATCTACGCCAGCACCATCCTACAATCCACTGCCAAACATCCCTGGCCTCTTGGTAGGGCCTTGAGCGGATTTAGGTCTAATTCCTGGATTTGAGGAAGATCACATATCAGTTGGGAAATGCGCTGGGTTATTTCCACTAGCTTTTCGAGATCGGCTGGCTGCTCTCCCCTCACGCCCTCCAGTAGCTTACCACCATGAATTTCAGCAAACATCTTTCGAGCCTCGGCCGCACTTACAGGTGCCACCCGGAGCGCCACATCCCCGAAGATCTCCACGTAGACACCACCCAGACCTACGAGGATAACTGGGCCAAACACGGGATCCTGCTTGCCGCCTACAAAAACTTCATGTCCAGCCGCAACCATCTTCTGTACCAAAACAGTATTCTCTTGGGCACCCGGCTCAGTTTTCTGGATAAGAGCGGCCAGCTTCTCATAAGCGTCCTGCACTTCAGCCTCGGTCTTGAGGTTGAGAAGTACTCCGCCCACATCGGACTTGTGAATAAATCCCTCACCCATTACCTTCATGGCCACAGGAAAGCCCAAACCGTTCGCCTGAGTTGAGGCCTCTTGAGCACTACCCGCTTCAGCCCAAGGGGTTAGGGGAATACCATAACAAGAAAGAATCTGCAAAGCTTCAGCAGTGGTGAGTTGTCTCGCCTGGCGAGCTCTGGCCTCAGCCAAAATAGCCAAAGATTTTTCCTTGTCAACTGCAAAGGTTTCAGCCTCGGCAAAGCTGGAGAGCTCACGGGCAAAGTGGTCTCTGGAAATGGCCAGCCCTTTTGCCGCTTCTTCGGGTTCCAAGAACATGGGAAAGCCCGGATGATTGCGCCGGTTCAGCTGCCACTCCTCGCCGCTGGTAACCACGCATAGAGCCACCGGTTTTTGAAATTCCAGGCATGCCTCTTTGATTTTTCCGGCAAGAGTTCTACTGTCTTCAGGAAAAAAGACTCCGTTGTAATTTAGTACAACCAGCATGCCATCAATGTCGTCACGGACTAAGGTGTCGCTCACGATTTGATTGAACAGGTCAAAATCAAAAAGATCGCCTAGATCCATAGGGTTTCCCAGCCGAATAACACCGGCGCGCAGCCGCTTTTCTACCATTAAGAGAAAATCTTGGGGAAAAGGCTGGAGTACGAAGCCGTATTTGGCCGCAGCATCGGCGGCGACGACGGCATGGCCTCCTGAGCGAGAAACAACCGCAAGACGGTTGCCACGCATTGGA
>CAMYLW010000464.1 GCA_947259475.1 Thermodesulfobacteriota bacterium | reverse complement strand
AACCGCATCAAAGGGGGAATGCTCTGTCGGGTCAGCCTTGCCATTGGCAAGTCCAGTTCTGTGTTGGCAGTTCCCAAAGACGCAGTGGTGAACATGGGACAGCAGCACCTAGTGTTCGTGGTGCGCGAAGGGGTTGTCCAGCCTCTGGCAGTGCAATTGGGGGATACTTCGGACAGCATGATCGAAGTTAAGGGCCCGATAAAGGCTGGTATGCAGGTAGTCACCAGAGGGAACGAACGGCTTCGACCGGGTCAGCCCGTCAAGATTATTGAATAAAGAATCCGGGCGCAAAGGACGGTGTCGGGTTTCAATGTTGAGGATTCAGGTGTCAGGTGTCAGGAAAAAGAAACATAGAAGCTGAAACCTTTACACTGAAACCTCCATCTGTCCTGAACACTGATACCTGAAAACTGAAACCTTAGTCATTGTGATTTGCTATAATGAAACTAGTAGACGCTTCCATTAAGAATCCCATCACCGTGGCCGTGGGGGTTATCCTCCTGGTCATGTTCGGCCTCATCGCCCTACTCCGTATTCCAGTGCAGCTCACACCCAATGTGGACAAAGCCGAGATTACTGTAAATACCATCTGGCCGGGAGCCAGCCCCCAAGAGGTGGAGCGGGAGATCGCCGACGAGCAGGAGGATGTTCTCAAAAGCGTCGAAGGTCTCGTCGAAATGAAGAGTGAGAGCTTTTACGGTCGGGGTAGGGTGACCCTTAAGTTCCAGGTGGGCACCGACCCCGACACAGCTCTCCTTAAAGTCTCAAACAACCTCAACCAGGTGCCGGAATATCCGGACGAGGCTGAGGAGCCTGTATTGGTCTCCTCTGGCAGCGAGCAGAACGCTATAGCCTGGATCATCCTTGAACGGCTCAGCGGTGACAACACCGGCATCGAAAGCGAGGACCAGTTCGTCAAGGACTTCGTCAAGCCGCGGTTTGAAAGGATCCCTGGCGTGGCTGAGTCCGAAATCTACGGTGGCGTCAAGCCAGAGATGCAGGTCACCTTCGACCCTAACGGTCTCGCGGCCCACCACATTACCATAGCCGAAGTCGCAGCCGCATTGAACCGGGAAAACGAAAACGTGAGTGCCGGAGATTTTGACGAGGGTAAGCGCAAGTTCATTGCTCGAACCGTGGGGCAATACCAGTCTCCAAATGATGTGGAAAACGTCGTCATCAAATACATCAATGGTGCCCCCATCTATGTCCATGATATTGCTGAAGTTAGGCTCGGCTACGCCAAACCCACGGCCACAGTTCACGAAAAGAACCGCCCTACAATCGCTGTGAACGCTAAGCGCCAGACAGGAGCAAACGTCCTCCAGGTAATGACGGGAGTCCGGGAGGCCATCGCCGAGATGAACGCAGGGTTACTCAAAGAGCGGGGGCTGCGGCTGCGCCAGGTCTACGACGAGACCGAGTATATTGAAAGTGCCATTGACCTTGTGCGCCAGAACCTCTTTGTGGGAGGAACCCTGGCAGTGCTGGTACTCATCCTCTTTTTGCGATCCATCAACAGCACCCTGATCATCGCCACCGCCATCCCCATAAGCGTCGTGGGCACCTTCCTGATGATGACCTTTTTCGGCCGCAACATCAACGTCATCAGCCTGGCGGGACTTGCATTTGCCGTGGGAATGGTGGTGGACGCGGCCATCGTGGTCCTGGAAAACATAGACCGTCACCGCGGCCTGGGGGAAACCCGCGTTGAGGCAGCCTATAAAGGTACTACAGAGGTTTGGGGCGCGGTGCTGGCCAGTACTCTGACTACCATGGCAGTTTTTATCCCGGTAGTGTACGTGCAGGAAGAGGCCGGTCAGCTGTTCAAGGACATTGCCATTGCCATCAGCTGCGCGGTGGCCCTGAGCCTGGTTGTATCCATAACGGTTATACCCACCTTCTCCGCCAGAATTCTCGGCTATTTTCGTGAACGGCGCAAGGCCAAATTAGCGGCCAAGCGCATGCAGTTGAGTACTGTGCCAACCAACCCGAGCTCTG
Source organism: Thermodesulfobacteriota bacterium (assembly GCA_947259475.1). Taxonomy (GTDB): domain Bacteria; phylum Desulfobacterota; class Syntrophobacteria; order BM002; family BM002; genus BM002. The sequence goes on along the minus strand of CAMYLW010000464.1, from coordinate 2,415 downwards.
AACCCGACACCACAAAGACCTCTGAGTTAGACAACGAACTTCCATCGTTCAAAAGATCCGTCCGCCTTTTGGTCCGTCCGCCTTTTGGACCGTTTTGCCCACATATTCACTGAAGGAGTGGCCAACTTCAACTATAGAGTCACCGGCTCTGTATCTGCTCGAGTGGCAGTGGTGGTTGCCCTCACCGTGTTCTCGCTGGCCATGGCGTTTTTCTTATCCCCCCCTTCCGAGTATCTTCCCGAGGGCAATCGTAATTTTGTTTTCAGCCTTCTCCTTCCTCCCCCTGGCTATAATCTGGAAGAACTCGACCAGGTCGGTAATGTTATTGTCAAAGAACTGGAACCCTATTGGCAGGAAGATGGGAGTGTCGAATACCGAGAACCCCGAATCCGAAACCTCTTTTATGTCGCTCTCGGTCGTATAATGTTCGCCGGTGCCTCCACTCAGGATCCCCTCAAAGCCAGAGACCTGGTTCCAATTTTCAAGAAGGAGCTAAAAAAGATCCCTGGTTTTTATGCCACATCCTATCAGAGCAGTCTTTTCGGCCGCGGTATTACCTCTGGGAGGACCATTGATGTGGACATTACCGGTCCGGATCTGACGCGCCTCGTACAGTTCGGAGGTCGAGTATTCGGTCAGGCCATGCAATTGCTCCCTGGCTCCCAAGTACGCCCCATTCCGAGTCTTGACCTGGGGAACCCAGAAATTCAGATTACCCCTGATCGGGTGCGAGCCGCCAGCCTAGGACTCGCTGCCCGCGACATCGGCCAGGCTGTGGACACCTTGCTCGACGGCCGTAAAGTCAGCGATTACCAACACGATGGCAAAGAAATCGACCTCACTTTGATGGGTATCTCTTCTTCCACGAAACGAACCCAGGACTTTGATAACCTCTTACTGAGAACTGCTGACGGTCGGCTGATCACATTGGGATCAGTGGCAGACGTCAGCTGGGTGGCTGGACCTACTCAGATCAATCACATCGAGCGCCAAAGAGCAATTACTATTCAGGTGCGACCACCGCGTGAGACACCCCTGGAAACCGCCATGCAGACGCTGGAGAACAAGATTATCGCACCCCTCAAAAAAAGCGGAGAGATTAGCGGCCTCTACAACATCAACCTTGCAGGCACTGCAGACGACCTGGTGGTCACAAGAAAGGCCCTTCAGTGGAATTTCGTTCTAGCCCTGGTCATCACCTACCTGCTTCTGTCGGCCCTTTTCGCCAGCTTTCTCTATCCTCTCGTTATCATGTTCAGTGTGCCGCTGGCGGCTGCTGGGGGTTTTGCCGGTCTGTGGTTGGTGGGCAACTTGATTGAGTATCAGTCCTTGGACGTGTTGACCATGCTGGGCTTCATCATTCTCATCGGCACCGTGGTGAACAACGCCATTCTCATCGTCCACCAGAGCCTGAACCACATGCGCCATGAAGAAATGGAGCGGCGGGAGGCAATCCGTGAGGCAGTGAGAAACCGCATCAGACCCATATTCATGAGCACCACCACCAGTGTGTTTGGTATGATGCCGCTGGTGCTTTTCCGGGGCGCCGGATCTGAGCTCTATCGCGGTTTGGGTAGTGTGGTGGTTGGTGGTCTTGCCCTTTCTACGATTTTTACCCTCTTTCTGATTCCTGCACTTTTCAGCCTGGTTTTGGACGCACGTGTAAAGCTAACTGGTAAGATAAGTTAATTGGGTGATTAGTGAACGGTGAACGGTGAGGGTTTCGTCAATTGGTCAAAATTGTAGAAGTCGTTAATTAGAGAATTAGTTGATTAGGGAATTAGTTAGTGTACATCCAGAAACCGTGTATATGGGTTTCATTCTGAGGAGCAAGGCGACGAAGAATCTCATAGTTACTGGATCCGCAGAGATTCTTCGCTTCGCTCAGAATGACATGGAGGAGTTTCCGGATGGATACTAGTTAATTAGGTTATTAGTAAACTGTAAGCGGTAAGCAGTTAGCTCTTCGACCCCTTCGGTAAACTTAGGGCAGGCCGTAAGCAGGTAATAATTCAGCTATTTTACTAATTATCTAATTCCCCAATTTTCTAATTCTCAAAGAAACCTCCTGAACCATTCCATAGTAACTCGAATGGCTTCTTCTCTCGATTCCGGCGCACTGAACCGGTGATCAGCTTTCTCCAAGATATGCAGGGCTTTCGGCTCATCTAGCACTTCATACAATCTAGAACCGTGCTCGGGGGGAACTTGTTGGTCTTTTTCACCATGAACAACTAGAACATGCTGGACATTTTTTAAGCGAGGAAGGAGCTCCACTGTGAGCAGGTCTTCGTGGCATTCCTGGGAGAATTCCACCGGAGAAACTTCAGGGAGTCGCTTAGCCAGATCAAGGAGGTGGGAAGGGGTGGACCAGACCGCAGCACAGCGAACTTTAGAATTATGACTTACCTCCAG
>CAMYLW010000463.1:2399-4523 GCA_947259475.1 Thermodesulfobacteriota bacterium | reverse complement strand
TGGAATGGGGGTTCGCTTTAAACAAATACTACTTGGTGACCGCCAATTTCTCCGGGATGTGATCGCCGAACACCACAAGAATAAATTCACCGCATGGCTTCCAAGAAGACGCAAAGCTCACCCTAAGGACTAGCCTGGATTCTTTCCTTGTCAATAAGAGTCCTGGTCCCCACCCTGAAGATTTCTGCATTTTCGGGAGAAGATTGATCCCAGATTAAATCTTTTGACCTGCACAAAAAAGTTGTGCTAAGGTTGGCACGGAAGATGCTCTGAACCGGTCACTCATTGAGTTTCTAAAGTAGGGCCTTAATATTCATGCAATCTTTATAAGGAGATACCTATGTTGAAGAAAAGGAATGGCTTTTTACTGGTAGGATTACTTGCAGCTTTTCTTTTTGCTTTAGGCTGTGCCGGTTCAGGGGGAGAGACCAAGAAGGATGAAGAAAGCACCCCCAGGACACTGCCTGCTTACAACTATTCCGGGAAAAAAATACCAATTGTGGTCATGGACTTTGACACCAGAGTTTCAGGCCACGGCTACCGGGTCGGGCAGGGGGCCTCTGATATGCTCATCACCGCGCTGGTTAAGACTAAGAAATACCGCGTTTACGAGCGCAACAAGCTCAAGAGCATCATGAAAGAGCAGAAGCTGCAGATGAGTGGTGCTGTTGACGCGTCTACCGCCATCCAGATCGGAAAACTTGTGGGGGCCAAATACATTGTTACCGGAGCGGTAACCGAGTTTGGTATTAAAAAATCAGGTGCCCACGGCGGTGGCTATTTCTCTGTTGGGAAAAAATATTACAGAGCAACCGTGGACGTGAGGGCGGTAAGTGTGAAGACCGGCGAGATCGTTTTTGCTGATACCGGCTCTGGCATATTGAAAAGCAAAGCAGTGACCGTTTTGGGCTTCGGCGGCGGAGAAGACTACGACGAGAAAAAGGCATCTGAATCCATGCGCTTGGCCATCGACGACGTTATGTCAAGAATCTACATAGAGCTCAACTGATGAGTCATTGACACCGGCTAGCAACCAAATGCCGCATCAGGGTAACTGCATTTTGCTCTGATGCGGCATTTTTGTTTATGGTTAATATGTAATAACTATGTCTACTAGGGGCAGCTAGAGTTCCATGGCTTATCCTGGAAGAGTATAATGCATAGGGGAATGAATGGATGGCCGGTACGGAGACCGGCCCTACAGCTTTAGAATAGATTAAGTCATGAGCCAAACCCTGACAACTGATAACCTAGTCAATCGTACAGCGCACGCCATCAACCAGGCTTTTGGTGTTTACCAGAAGCGATACACAGCCATTACTCAGCGGGCGGGTACGCGGTTTGTACAGAGAGACTGGCGCGGCATGCAAGCGGACGCAAGGGAAAGGTTGGATCTTTACAAGAACGTGGTTGATGAAACCGTAGCTCAGGTCAACGAGTTGTTAGGAGAGCGACATACCGATACCCGGATCTGGGCTAAAACCAGAGTTGTCTATGGTGCTTTAGTCACCAAAATGAACCTTTGGGAGCTTGCAGAGACGTTTTTTAATTCAATTACCAGAAGGATATTTGCCACTGTTGGGGTAAATCCTCAGATCGAGTTCGTCGACACCTGTTCTCGCATACAACCTTTACAGATTGCTCAACCGATGTATCGAACCTGTGAGCGGGCCGAGTTAACTGCTGCTTTGATCGAACGCATCCTCACTGATTATGGGTTTGATGTGGGCTATGAAGATCTCCAACGCGATGCCCAAGCGGTGGCAGAGCAAGTAGACAATCATCTCATGAAAACTGCGGCTTCACCAGGTATCGACCGCACTGAAATGATCACCTGCATTCTCTATCGAGGCAAGGGAGCCTATCTGGTCGGCAGATTCTTTAGCGGATCAGATCAGTTTCCGCTAGTGCTTGCCCTGCTCAATACTCCTGGGGGCATCGTAGTTGATGCCGTGCTCTTACATGAGAACGAAGTCAGTATTCTGTTCAGTTTTACTCGCTCCTATTTCCACGTGGACGCCAAAAAGCCGGCTGAGTTGGTTGGTTTTTTGAAGTCCATCATGCCGCAGAAGCGGATTGCTGAACTCTACATATCCATCGGCTATAACAAGCATGGCAAATCTG
>CAMYLW010000463.1:0-2346 GCA_947259475.1 Thermodesulfobacteriota bacterium | reverse complement strand
ATGAGAAATTCGAAATCGCCGAGGGAGAAAGAGGCATGGTCATGGAAGTATTCACCATGCCTGAATATGATTTAGTGTTCAAGGTAATCAAAGATCAATTCTCATCCACCAAGAGAACAACTCGTGAAGAGGTGATGGCCAAATATGACCTGGTATTTAAGCATGATCGAGCCGGCCGTCTGGTGGATGCGCAAGAATTTGAACACCTGGAGTTTGACCGCAGCCGGTTTTCAAGAGAACTGCTGGATAGACTTGAGAGCTTGGCGGCAAAAGGCGTGGAAGTCGACGAGAATTACGTGGTTATAAAGCATGTTTATGTGGAGAGGCGAGTAACCCCCTTGAATCTATATTTATATCAAGTTGAGAAGACCACAGCGCGGGCGGCTGTTGTGGACTATGGCAGGGCGATCAAGGACATGGCAGCCACCAACATCTTTCCGGGAGATATGTTGCTGAAGAATTTCGGGGTGACGCGCCACGACAGGGTAGTGTTTTACGACTACGATGAACTTTCGCTGTTATCCGAATGCAGTTTCAGAAAGATACCCCAAGCAAGAAGTCACTATGAAGAACTTTCGGACGAGCCGTGGTTTACAGTAGGCGAAAATGATATTTTTCCCGAAGAATTCCAGTATTTTCTAGGATTGAAGGGTGAATTAAAAGCCCTGTTTGTTGAGGAACATTCAGACTTGTTTGAGGCGGATTTCTGGAATCAAATCCAGGCCCGGATCAACGCTGGTGGGATTATTGATATCTTTCCGTATGAGCAGAGTAGACGGTTACAGAACGCAAAAGCGCACAGCGCTTTGCGGCCTGAGGTTTGAGGCTGTGAATTACTGCCTCCAACCTTAAGGCCCGCCGGGCCGCTCCTCCAACCTAACACCGCGGAGCGCAATGCGCTCTGCGTTTATTCAAATTGCTCCTCTTCGGTGGAGCCTGTTAATGCCGCCGTAGAGGTCTCACCGCCGGTAACCACATTCTGAATTTCGTCAAAATACCCTGCACCCACAAAACCCTGATGCTTAACGGCGCTGTAGCCCTGCTCCCGTTCCAATGTAAATTCATGTTCCTGCAGGCGAGAATAGGCAGCCATCCCCTCCGTACTGTAGGCGTGGGCTAGCTCAAACATGGCAGTATTCAGGGTGTGAAAACCAGCCAGGGTAACAAACTGAAACTTATAACCCATGGTACCTAGTTCATCCTGAAAACTCCGAATTGTCGGTTCATCCAGATGGAGTTTCCAGTTGAAGGAGGGGGAGCAGTTGTAAGCTAATAACTTGTTCGGGAATTTTTCGTGAATAGCCTGAGCAAACTCCCGCGCCTCACCTAGGTCAGGGGTTGAGGTTTCACACCAGATGACATCAGCGTAAGGGGCATAGGCCAGGGCCCTGGCAATGGCAAGTTGCAGCCCACCCTTCACCTCGAAGTAACCCTCGACTGTCCTTTCTCCAGTCAAAAAGGGATGATCAAGGGGATCGATGTCGGTTCGGGTCAGCCGGGCTCCCTGGGCATCTGTTCTCGCTACCATTACAGTGGGCACGCCGAGCACGTCAGCGGCGAGGCGGGCAGCCACGAATTTCCGTAAATACTCCGAGGCTGGGGCCAAAACCTTGCCGCCCATGTGACCACATTTCTTCAAAGAGGATATCTGATCTTCAAGGTGAACGGCTGCCGCGCCGGCGTCGATGCAGGCCTTGGTTATTTCAAAAGTGTTGAGTGGCCCACCGAATCCAGCCTCAATATCTGCGACAATGGGGGCGAACCAATGGATGTTGCCCTTGTCATGCAGGTGTTGAAGCTGGTCCGCCCTGAGCAGGGCATTGTTCACCTTCCTGACCACATTCGGCACGCTGTCGGCCGGATATAAACTCTGGTCCGGGTAGGTCTGGCCTGCGGTGTTTGCATCCGCCGCAACCTGCCAACCGCTAAGGTAAATTGCTTGCAAGCCAGCCAGTACCTGCTGCACAGCTTGATTGCCGGTCAGGGCCCCTAAAGCCCGGACGTAGGGTTCAGTGTGCATCAGATGCCACAGCCTCTCGGCCCCCATACGGGCGAGGGTGTATTCTATTTGAACTGAGCTGCGAAGCCTCACCACGTCTTCAGCGGAATAGGGCCGCTGGATTCCCTGCCAGCGTGGTTCAGTTTTCCAAGAGTTTGCTAATGCCTCTGCCTGCTGTTGCCTGTCCATACAAAAACCTCCCCCCTTAACCCGGATATTTCATGAATTGCTTACTGCGACCACGGATATGGTCGTCCTTCCTGGCGTCCTCGGGTGTTCCTTCGACTTCGCTCAGGACAGGCTCCCCCTGCGACGTACCGTTCAGGTACGCCTCGGAATCCCGCGGT
>CAMYLW010000462.1 GCA_947259475.1 Thermodesulfobacteriota bacterium | reverse complement strand
GATGTGAATCCAAAGAATCGAGGCTAAGAATCCGACCTTCCAGCGGGATAAGAGCTTCGCCCCGTTTGGACCTCTGTCTTAGCGGCGCCAGTTCCCCACTCTGGAAACACCGAAACCCCTCCGTCGGCCAACCGCTCTTTCGCAGGGTAGCTTCGTATGTAACCACTCTTGAGGTTGTTTGTCGAGTACTCTTCTGTTTTTCCTTTGTCTTTAGCACCTCCAGTCCAGACGGCAGTTCAGCGTTTAGCCGGTTGCGCATCTCTGAGGCAGCTAAAGGCTGTCGCAGTACCACCTCCATCTCCTCCACTAGACTCTCGAGGCCGAGGGGCAGCGCATCTCCAAAAGAAATACGCGGGGTGGGGTGGTAACCTTGGCTATAAGCCAGTGGCAGTTTTGCCCTCCTCATGGCACGCTGGAACCCGGCTGCCATTTCCAGATGGCTGAGAAAGCGCGCACTGTCCATCTTGGCAAACACCAAGCGGTACCGATGGAGCGTATCCATGCTTTCTTCAAAGGCTATGGCCTCACCCGGTTGTATTTCCTTTTCCTGGTGAAGTTGCATTCCCACCGTTTTGTGGTCACACACGCCACACTTGTTACAGCCTTGCCCCCTGCAGTCAGAAGTGACGACTTCAGCCAGCCCGCGTTCATATTCTTGCCAAAGGTAGTCTTCGCTCACACCGCAATCCAGATGAGACCAGGGGAGCACCTCATCTGGGCCTCGAACTTTTGGGCCGTAAGACAGAAGGTCGATGCCCGCTTCTGCAAACGCCTGCTGCCAGAGATCGGGCCGCAGCTGCTCAGTCCAGCCATCGAATCGGCAACCAAGTTGCTGCGCTCTCAGAATTACTTCTCCTAAACGACGATCTCCCCTGGCGAATACACCTTCCAGCATGCTTTGCCACGGTGAGTGCCACTTGAAGTGTAATCCCTTCTTCCGCAATCGGTGTTTGAAAAAGGCAATATCTCTCTCCATTTCAGCCAGGGTTAGCTGCGACTCCCATTGAAATGGGGTATGCGGTTTTGGGACGAAGGTGGAGACACTGATATGGAGCCGGCGGCGTGGTTTGTGAATTGCCGCCTCCCGCCACACCTTCAAGGCCAAATCCACCAGGGCCTCATGATCTTCAGCTCTTTCGGTTGGCAACCCCATCATAAAATAGAGTTTAATCAGGGGCCATCCCGCGGAGTAAACCCTTCGCACTGTCTCCAACAGATCGCTTTCGGCGACCCCCTTGTTGATCACATCACGCAAGCGCTCACTGCCCGCCTCCGGGGCCAGGGTGAAACCAGTCTTGCGTACCTGGCGTATCTCCTCAATCATCCTCTCATCCAGCGTTCCCACCCGTAGACTTGGCAGGGAGATAGCTACCTGCTCGTTTCGGTGGTGCCGCATCAAGGCCTGAAGCAAACCTTGGATGTTACCGTAGTCCCCTACACTTAGGGACAGCAGAGATAATTCGTCATGTCCCGTGCTGGCCAACCCTTCCGTCGCCAGTCGCAGCATCTCCTGCGGCGGTTTCTCCCGAACCGGCCGATAGATGAAGCCGGCCTGACAGAAACGACAGCCCCGCGTACACCCTCGCGCCAATTCCAAACTCAACCTATCGTGAATAATTCGAGTGCAGGGAACCAAAGGACGGCTCGAGGGACGGCTCAAATCCAAATTTGCCAGGAATCGTTTTTGTATCCTGGGCTTCTCAGGAAAACGAGGACTAATCTCAGCGATGCGACCATGTCTGTCGTATTTTGGCTGGAAGAATTCAGGCACATAGACTCCCCCGAGTTCAGAGAGTGCTTTAAGGAGATCCAGCCTGCTTCCCCCTTGCGTTTTCCACTCTGCAATGGTTTCCGCAATCTCAAGGACTACTTCCTCTCCATCACCCAGGACAAAAGCATCGAAGAATTGAGCCACTGGCTCCGGATTGAATGCATTAGGTCCACCACCAATAACCAACGGCAGATCTGGTCCCCTCTCAGCTGCAAGGAGTGGGATTCCACCCAACTCCATCATGGTGAGTACGTTGGTATAGCTCAGCTCGTATTGGAGGCTGAATCCCACCAGGTCGAATAGGGCCAGGGGGGTAGACGATTCCAGACTCACTAGCGGTCTGCCCCTGGCGCGCAGTCTTGCTTCCATGTCAGGCCAGGGTGCAAAAACCCGCTCAGCTCCTATCCACTCCTGCCGGTTAAGAATATCGTAGAGCAACAGAATCCCGAGGTGAGACATGCCCATTTCATAGACGTCAGGGAACGCTAGCACCATCCGCACTTGGCTGCCGGCCCAATTCTTCCGGGGCACATTGACCTCTTCGCCCAAATAGCGACTAGGTTTTTGAATGGTGCGAATAG
>CAMYLW010000461.1 GCA_947259475.1 Thermodesulfobacteriota bacterium | reverse complement strand
AATGCTCCATCATTCCTATGCCTTCTCCTGACTCCTTCTACTCATAGTCATCTTTCACCTTCAGAATGGTCTCCTGCTCCCACCGGGCAATGTAATCCAGGAACGCCTGCATCCCACCCTCCCAGGGGTATAGCGCCCAAAGGGAGGACCCAAAGAAATCAAAGTAAGCCTCATGGGAGACTTTGGTGTAAGCCCCGAGGGATTCGAGTTGGAAATGGCCGTAATGAAATCTTTGGCCGCACTGTTCAGGGTTTTCCAGGATAAAATCCACACGATGTTTGCTGGGAAAGAGTGCGTTCCGCCATCTAAACTTCGACCCAGGTTTACTTGACAACCTGTTCTCTATTATTACAACATTTTGTTCTTCTTGGATGACTCGCTGGTTTTTTATGTACTTATTGGTCTCGACGAAGTCGCCATGGAAATCCGTCTTGAACCTCCATAAAACCTCAATGGGAACAGGTACGAGGTAAACAAGCTTGTATGCCTCACCGCCTCTCGCATCAGGTGCGATCCTGTAGATGAAAGGCTCTCCGGTTGAGAGTTGTTTTTCACTGGGCTCAATGGTTGAAGATTGTGCGGACAGGTTGGTGAAACCGGTCAAAAAGAGAAAAACAAAAAGTGTGAGTGGCCTGACTTCCCTGGACGCCATAGGTCTGACCCCGACCTCGACTCTAGGGATTAACGATGTATCCAGCGGCCTAGGCTTATTGGCCCAGATACTTGTAAAGCGTATCCTGCCATGCCGTGGCTTCGATTGTTTCCAATAAAACATAATTGATGGACTCACGTAAGGGACTGCTTGGTGGCAAAGCAATTCCATAGTACTGGCGCTCAAAGGTACTATCCAGAACCGCCAGATCGCCCTTGAAATCCTCGTTGACCAGGTAACGAAGCATAGGTTCATCGTAAACGAAAGCCTTTATTTTACCCTCAACGAGCGAGCGTAGTCCCTCAGTCGCTGTCTCGAAGGAGCTAAATGAGAGCCGACGGTCTCGTAGGTATTCCTCGCTGGTGCTGTTGGCTACGGTGCCGATGATTACCCCAGGTAAATCATTTGGCCCCTGTACTGGCGACTCAAGTTTACTCACGGTCAGAGTTGAAGTAATAGCCGCGGTTAGACTTGATATTATAAAGATAGCTACAAACATCCAAATGATCGCCACTACACGTCCTCCAAAAGTGATAGGCCGTTTATCTCCGTAGCCAACCGTAGTCATGGTAACTACAGACCACCAAAACCCTGAACCAATGCCTTCTGAAAGGCTGCTACCAAATTGCTCCGGGTTTCTCTTATGCTCAAACCACCAGATAAGGGAGCTCATAGCCAGCAATAAGAAAATAAGACTGACCATAATCCCTGAGAATCTAGCCGAGAAAAACCGTTTAAAAACAGGTAGCCACGGACTCTTGTTTTTTAAGGCAACCGCAATGCCAAGACCCGTAACGTGGTAAGGGTGGCTGAAGTCAAAGAGCTGCTCACGCTCCTTCGTTACAGTCAAAGCAGCAACAGCAACATCCAGGGAGCCATTGGCCACCCCATCAATCAAGCCGCGGAGGTCCATTTCCTTAAACGTGAACGGGATGTCCAGCTCAGTGGCAATTTTGTCCCATAGATCGATACTTATGCCTGTCCAATTGCCTTTTGGGTTTTTCATTGCAAATGGGGGTACCTCTTTGGTTCCGACAATGAGAGTCCGACTCGGCGGGGTCTGCCCCTGTGCCTGAATGCTGATGGTGGTAAAAACCATCAAAACTGCCAAAACCAGAAGAATTTTTTTATTTAAAGACATTTTTCTCCCACATTTATGCGCCTGCCTGGTCTTTTCTATTTGGTTATCAAGATCAAAGGTTACCAACGTAAGGAAAGTTACTCCTAATCCGGCAGCGAGGTCAATACTTGTGTCCACCGTTGAGAACGGCAACACATAGCGGTTCGGTTGCTTGCAGTTGCCTCAAGAGCGAACGCATCAGACTATGATTGAGGACTGTCCTCCTCTTACAGTGCGACACTGGAGCTTTGGAAGTGAGGCACCCATTGGTCACTTGAATTTGGACAGAGCTGACTGGAAGGCATTCTTTATAGAGTCATAAGCTTGCACGGACCCGGATTTGAGGTCCTCCCAAGCCTCTTCGCCAGCATGCTTCGCCTCTTCTAATCTTTCCTGAGCCGCTTTCTTTTTGTCACGCAGATCTTGAATGTGCTTGTTGTACTCTGCTCTGACATCTGTTTCTGCCTTCTGCGCCTTGGCTTCAAGCTTATCAATGTCATCATCCCATTGCTTGAGTTTCGCAGTCAGCTTGTCGATAAAAATTTTTCTGTCCATGTTCTAACCTCCTATGTATGATTTCAGA
>CAMYLW010000460.1 GCA_947259475.1 Thermodesulfobacteriota bacterium | reverse complement strand
ATTCCGGCAAAGCCGGTTCAAGCCAGATGCACGAAATGCGGACGAAAGTTTCTAGTCGAGCCCAAAATGGGACAGGGTATGATTCTGGATGCCCAGATGGTATCTGACTCACTATCTGCCAGCGAAGCAGAGGACCCGATTACCCAGGGAAGAGATCCGTCTGGCTCGGAATTAGCTCTGATCAGTGAGTATCCAGAGTTGCAGGACCTGGCCTCTGACAAACTGGTCCTGGAAGAAATCTTCACGCCGAACAAGAAAGGAATCTACAAGACCAAAAGTAACAAGCTTAATCTCAAGATCCTCAAAGCGATACATGGAACACTGGATAGAATGCTGCAAAGTGATGAACAAGTGATCCAGCTTGGCAAGGCAATGGCCTATTATCCAGCGGAAATTATTTTTGGCAATGGCTACCTGACGATGATGTACAATTATTACGCCGTGGTGGCCACCAACCAGAGACTCCTTTTCATCAATGTCAATTCAAAAATTTCAAAGCCGACCCACTACTATTTCCAGATTCCCTATGACGGTATCAAGAAGGTTGCAACGGGTCTGTTTGGCACCAGTCTCATACTCTCCCGTCAAGAAGGCAAACGCCGCATCTTCACGGGGATGAAGCGTTACATGGCGAAAGCGTTTCAACAATTAATTCGAGATAGACAGCCTCTTGCCAAGGGTGCAAAATCGGTCAAAGCTATAGCTGAGGATCTCTGTCCCTCCTGTTTCATCCCACTCGCTAAGAATTTGCTGAAGTGCCCAAAGTGCAAGAATTCCTTTAAAAAGCCTGCAACAGCGTTTTTAAGATCTTTGTTGTTACCAGGTTTGGGAGATATATATTTGGGCCACAGGTTATTGGGTTCACTGGAATTGCTGGGCTCGGTGGTGGTTTGGGGAATAGTGATATTCTCAGTTCTGCAAGGAGATCAGGCGACTCTTATTATCGCTCTGGTAATCTTGGTGATCTACAATGGTTTTGATGGCCTACTAACGCGCCATATGGCTCGGAAAGGTTATATGTTGTCCACAAAATAGGATCTGGGGTCATGGGGGCTCGGCCGAGCTATCAGATCGTATGATGAGGTGGGAGCGGCATCGACTCGGCCGAGTTCGTCGCGGTCTTGCCGCGAATCGACGTTCGAACTGTGTAGTTCTGTTCCACTCGCGGCAGTTCGTTTAATATTTGAAGCTTTCTGACCTCTGACCTCTGACCTCTGACCTCTGACCTCTGACCTCCGTCATTGCGTGCTTATGGACAGGCTTGCGAGATGATGAGTCAAGTCACTTTACCAATCTGGATTTTTCTCCTGCTGCTTGGGGTCGCTGGGTGGGCGGTGTTGGACCGTATTATGATTCCCAGTGTCCGCTGGGTTCTGCGGCGGCGAATCAATCGTGTGCTCGATGAAATCGGCTCCCGCCTGGACATCGAAATCAGACCTTTTCAGCTTACCAAACGGCAGGTATTGATCGATCGCCTGGTCTATGACCCTAAAGTCATCGAAGCAATGCAGGCCCACGCGCAGGAAACTGGCACGCCTCGTGAAGTTGTGCAGGCGGAAATCCAGAGCTACGCCAAGGAAATCGTGCCATCATTCAATGCCTATCTCTATTTTCGCATTGCTTACTGGCTGGCAAAGAAAGTTGCGCGCTCACTTTATTGGGTACGCATTGGCCTTTACTCCGACGATCAGTATGCCTCCGTGAATCCTGATTCCACAGTGGTATTCGTGATGAATCACCGCAGCAATATGGACTATATTCTGGTGGCATTTCTGGCTGCTGAGAGAACCACACTTTCTTATGCTGTTGGCGAGTGGGCCAAAATTTGGCCTTTGCAAACACTGATTAAGGCCATGGGCGCTTATTTTGTTAGGCGCAATTCAGGTAATACCTTGTACCGACTCGTGTTGCAGCGTTATATCAACATGTCTACCAAAGAAGGGGTTTGCCAGGCTGTTTTTCTCGAAGGTTGGCTTAGTCGCGATGGTCGGCTACAGCAGCCCAAACTGGGGTTTGTGGATTATATGTTACGTAACTTCAGGCCGGAAAAGGATCGAGACATTGTCTTCATCCCGGTAGGGCTCAATTACGACCGAACCTTAGAGGACCGGACTTTGTTGCGAGCCTTAGATCCTGCCGCTAAAAAACGAAGTATATTTTTTGTGACAAAGACTACCATCTGGTTCATTTGTCGGAACCTGTGGTTAATGGCTCGCAATAAGTGGCAGCGCTTTGGTTACGCTTGTGTCAACTTTGGCCCACCGATTTCCGCCCAGGAGTATTGTAGGGAACATGATTTTAGTTTTAGCAGGTTAGACCGGAAGAGCAGATTTTCGGAAGTTGAGAAACTCTGCAAAGGTTTGATGGCTTCTATCGAGGATATTGTCCCTGTTCTTCCGGTGTCTTTGGTGGCTACTGTTTTTCTTGAAGATCCCGAAGAGTGGTTGAGTGAATTCGATGTCAAAGCATATGTGCATCGTCTGATTGAGGAATTACAATCGAAAGGCGCCCGCGTTTATCTCTCAAAGAGATCCGGTGAGCATACCATCACCACTGCGTTGAACATGCTGAAGTTAAGACGTTTGGTTGTTGAATCAGACGGGCTCCTCAGGGCTGACCGCGAATCGCTTGACGTTTTATCCTATTACGCCAACGCTATCGACCATTGGCGGCAAAACCAGCCGACCTCAACCTCTGAGGGTTAAAGGGCGTTCCTATTTCGCATTGTTTCCGGTGGGAGCGGCTTTCCCGCCCGCCTCGCCTGAGCGGCTCGCGATGGCGGGCAGGTAGCCGCGATTGGACTTCTTCCCGACGAAGTGATTTTGTCTCACATCCCACATCTCAATGTTTCCCTGGTCCGACCTTTCATCCCTTCAGGTGTGCTGTGAAACTGTCCCTTTGATAAGCTGGTAGTCATGGTCGGGGATGAAGGTGAAACGGACACCCATTGCATGGGATGGGCTGTCGTTACTATCAAAGCTCTCGGACCATACCTTTTCTGCAGTGGCGAGAATGAGTTGACGTTCAGCGGGTTTAAACACGAGGCGGAAATTATCAAGTGACCCAGGCGGTTCAGAACAGCGGATAAGCGTACCTTCCGGGCTTAGATTTTCGGTTCTACAGCTCACAAGCCCATCAGCAGTGATAATAGTTGCTGGCCAGGAAATTTCAACTCTGGGATATTGACGTTTATCTTTAGCCATGACCCCCTCCTTCTGGCCGCAAAGCTAGGCCAGAAACCAAGGTTGATGGGAAAGACAAACAAGGATAATGTCAGGCCCATGATTGAGCCCAACGAATAGAACAGCGCAATTAATACTTTACCATAGATGAGATCGGCATTGTCAAGGGGGAAAATAGACCTTACGAGCTCTTATCACTTCGTGATCTTCGTGTACTTCGTGGTTTTAACCCAAATCCGCAATCTAAAATCTCCCCTTTACCCTTTTCCCACGTCGAAATAAAGGAAGGTGAAGAAATATCTTCAAGATACATGGTAAGGGCTTGGGTTTTGGATGAACGTTTACGGAGAGGGCTTTGTGGTCGGAGCAGGCTATCAGAGGACGAAGGCGCAGCAAAATCCCCCTCGATCCC
>CAMYLW010000459.1 GCA_947259475.1 Thermodesulfobacteriota bacterium | reverse complement strand
TGTAGCTCCTTTGGAGTTCTCACCCCGTGGAGCAGAGTGAATCCAGCCACACCAGAACGGACCATGGAGAGAAAAGGGGCGATGCCGGTACCGGTGGCTACGAAGACTGCCACCCTATCAGAGGGACGATAAGTGAAATATCCATGAGGCCCGGTGAAAGAAAAGCTGCTGCCCACAGGGGCTGAGGCGAGTATGGGTGAAAATTGCCCTGCGGCAAAATTGTATACACAGAGGGCGAGGGTCGAATCATTGGGTCCAGTGATCAAGGAATAATCCCGCTGCATGGCCCCATGGAGGAAACGAATACGCTGACCGGCCATAAACTGGAAAGAGGCAGGCCTGGAGAGTTCTATTTCGCAGACTTTTTCAGTGAGCCAGCGGCGGTCCAATATTTTCGTGGAATAAACTCTTGAGTCAGGCATATTTGGAGATGGTGGGTTCATTTTTTCCAGAGCGTATCCGGGAGTCCGTGGATTTTGTTGCAATGCCTAGCGAGCACGAAGAGATAATCGGAGAGACGATTTAGATAGACAATGGCGCCACGAAGCTGGTGGGACTCTTCCGTCTCAGGCGAGCTCGTGGACAACCGAACCACATGTCTTTCGGCTCTGCGGCACACAGCTCTAGCCACATGCGCCCAGACAGCTGTTATATGACCACCGGGCAGGAGAAATTCCTTCAGATCGGGAAGTTCTTTCTCCATGCGATCAATGGCTACCTCTAAAGTTTTGCTGTGCTCTGCGGTGATTTCCAAAAGCTCTTTTGCAGCTGGGGAGTCCGGAGTGACAGCGAGCCAGGAGCCAAGGTGTAAGAGAATCGACTGGATCTGCTGTAACTCATGCGCAAGTTCAGCCGCCTCTGACGACAGAGAAGCCACTACCCCCCCCAGAACGCTGTTCAGTTCATCCACGTCCCCGTAAGCCTCGACGCGTTGGTCGGACTTACTTACCCGCTCACCACTGAAGAGGCCGGTTTTGCCTCGATCGCCACTACCTGTGTATATTTTCATATCTTACCCTGTCTCACCAGACAGCATGGATGAACATCCATATCTAATCTTAACCATGGATCTGCTAGTTCGCAGAGCGCATAGCGCATGGCGCATAGCGTAAAAACACAGGGAATCGTCACATTGTAAGTTTTACGCTTTGCGCCCTTAAATCTTAAATCTGCATTCTAAAATCTAAAATGACCTGACTCCATTACTCCTTTTTGGGTTCTTTCCCGGCCTCTGGTTCTGGATCTTTGTAAGTCAGTTTAAATAACGTGGGCCCCAAAAAACAGGTCAGAAGAGCAAGAAGGACGATTGAATCCTTTACGGCCGGGGATATCAACCCTTCCCGCAAACCGATTTCCGCCGCGGCCATGATGAGACTCAGACGCGCAGAGAGCAGAATTCCCGCCTTCATGGCTGTCTTCAAAGAGAGGCGCTGCAGGGTGAATATCAGGCTGGGAACGAGTTTGACCAGTATGGCCAGAACGAGAAGCTTGAGAGTGAAATGGAGCTGTCCAGGGCGCAGCACGTTGGTCAAGTCGAACTCCACCCCAACATTGATAAAAAAGATTGGGATGAGAAAACCGAAGCCCAGGGCCGATATTTTACTCTCCAACTGCCCCTTCTCGCGGAATACGAATGAGAGAACGCAACCACCCAGAAAGGCACCCAGAACGGGCTCGAGACGGACTAGCTCGGACACGGCCACAAAAAGAAAGAGAAGGGCCAGGGAAAGCCGGACACCGAGTTCTTCTGTGTCCTGTGAACCGAGAAATCGTTTCGCCTGCTCCGGGTTCCACCAGGCCCAAAGGCGGCCCGCCCACAGCAGTATGCCAAAGCCGATGAAGAGGGGAAGGGGTGAGATGAAATGCCAGCCTAGCCCGTAGTCACGCCAGAGAATAAAGAAGGTGATACCAAGGAGGGTTAGAAAGTCAGCCAACGAGGCTGCTATTAGGATGGTTTGACCAAAGGGTGATTTCTGTATAGCCACCTCTTTTATGGTAGGCATTACCAGTCCCAATGAAGTGGTGGTCAGCACCAGGGCCATGAACATTCCGCTCTTAAGATACAGAGTAAAGAGGAATGACAGGCCCAGGGTGGCTCCGAAAATAAGTAACTGGAAAGAGAGTTGGCCCCGGCTTTGTTTCAACAGCATACCAAAGTCGATCTCCATGCCGGCATGAAACATCAGAAGCAGGAAACCAAGGTGGGCGAGAAACTGGATCCACTCGCCGCTGAACTGCACGTGCAGGAAGCTTTTTCCCAGGATTACTCCGAAAAGAATCTCCATTACCGGTGCCGGGAATCGCAACTGTCGGCTAAGGCTCGGCAGAATGGCCGCAGCCAGGGAGACAAGTAGAAGAGATTCTGCT
>CAMYLW010000458.1 GCA_947259475.1 Thermodesulfobacteriota bacterium | reverse complement strand
CGTCTCTTCCTGGCCGACAGCACCCATTCGCTCGGCCACTTCTGTAGGTCACCGTGAGGGTGGAATCGTCCATCCCGGAACGACCGCTCTACATCAAGGAGCAGACCGAAACCCGAGAGTTCGCCCCAGGTTCGGCACCGAACTTCCGCAACCCCATGACCGGGATCGACTTTCCAAACCACACTCAGCGATACCGACCCGGGGATGTTCGGGATAGGTTCGGTTGGCTCAAGGGTTTGGTCAGGGCATTAGAAAATCTCTTACGCTTCTTCAACTTGGAAACCCAGAGCAGTCCAGTTCGTGGTGCTCATAATCCCTTGGTCCCTGGTTCGAGTCCAGGTGAACCCACCATTTCCATAACGTTCAATAGTCTTTTGACTTCGTGACCATGGGACCATAGTCCCTTGGTGGGTATGGTATGGCGTAGCCCCTCGCTCACTCCCCTGCCCTCAGCTGCCGATCTGCCGCCCAGTTGCACCCCCAGCCAGACTCGAGCACTGACCCAGGGCCGCTGTCTCTGCCCCACTCTCGGACGATCAGCGCCGGCCAACCCCGGACTCATGGGATACCCTAAGCGCGTCACTGTGGGGCAGTCTGTGCGTCTCCCTGTTTGGCGACGAAGCGATCCCCTGCCCTCCTCGCCGAAGCCATGATTTGCATCCAGAGGCGTCTATTCGTCGGGTGCGTCGGGTGTGCTGCGGGACAATTTTATAGGGGCGGACGAAAAGCTGGAAAACTGAGAACCTGCATAGCGAGGGACGAAGATCTCAGATTTGTAGCATAGGAACGATGTTTATCAGATGATGTTTTTGCATTTCAGCCTTCTGAAACATTCTGAGGGACAGATCAGTGATGCATGCGAACAATGATAACAGCTCATCACCCTGTGTGAACGAATCCACCAGGCAGGTAGGCGCAATAGATCTGGGCAGTAAGAATTTTAAGTTCGTCTTTGGGCAAAAGGTCAATGGCGTCATAACCACGGAACTGATTCGAAAAGAGCGCTTCGAACTGGGAAAAGAAGTGACCGAAAATAATGGTCTGGTTAGGGAAGAAAAAATCGCCCAAGTAAAACAGTCACTCTCATTGTTTGTTCACTATTGCAGAGAAAGGGGAGCAACTGACGTGCTGGCAATAACGGCAAGCGCTATACGAAACGCCAGAAATTACCAGCGAATACGCGATGTGGCTGATGAGGTGGGAGTTAACGTGGAACTCGCCGATGGGGCGAGGGAAGGAAAGATTGGCTACTTCGCTGCAACCGGTGGCGCGCCCAATAAGCTCGTTACCGAAGTCGGCAGCAAAAGCATGCAGGTCACTTGGGAGAGGGATGGCGACATCCTTTCTCGCTCTGTCTCAGTTGGTTACGAACAAGCCTACGAGAGCTTTATTGAGCATGAGTCAAGGTTGCGTGAAGCAGAAAAGAGGTTTGACAAGTTTCTTGATGGAAACTTCAGAGAAATCCCGCAACACACAGATCAATATTTTGCACTTGCTGCCAATACAGCCACCTCCTTTGCGGCCGGTGAATTGGACAGTGAACTAGAAAGGACACTCGACAAGAATAGGCTCGACCGTGCAATGGCTAGACTTCGCACGTTACCGGCTTCTCAATTCGGCGAACTGAAAGCCTCCCTGCCGAAGGCAGAGAAGATTCTGCCAGGACTGATTTTCATCCAGTACATCATGGAGCGCAGCGGACATAGTGTAATGTGTGTCTCACCGAATGAATTGCCGGTTGGCCTGGTCGTTGAATACTTCCTCGACCCTGGCTTAGCCTCCGTATAGGGGGGTTCTCTCTATTCTGCCGACGGTGGAGTGAGTGTGCGGACTCCCCCAAGTCTGGCAGGCGCAGTCTGCCCCATGTTTTTATTTCCCCCGCTCCACTCCACAATCGGTACCCCTGACCAGCTTCTGGGCGTCCCTTTCCCTCTGAATCATCGCCATATTGCAATCGCAGTCGCATCAAATCTTGCTGGTAACGCGCTAATCGGTAGAGGCGGAGGAATCGGATTGGTCGCCGGCATGAGCAAGATCATAAAATTTCATGCGTACATAGCCGTGGCGGCAGTGGCAATTGCTCCACTACCACTGTAATTTTATCGGCGCGGGGCATGATGTCAGATCGCATGGTTAACGGCATACGCATAAGCGCGGGGAATCAATGCTTTCCCAGATGCCCTAGTATTATCATACCTGTGTAGGTTCCCGCCGTGGGCTAATGTGCAATAGTTAGCTGCACTTCGTGTCGCGCATGGTCGTCAAGATGTCCTCGTGGCACTCCGCAATTTCTGCCTTGTCTCGCGCCGAACGATCGGGCAGCGAACTGCCTAATGAGTTCTTTGCAACCTTCTGCCCCTGGGGCGAGCGCAATGCTGCCTCCCATCACTTGTCGGAGATGTCCGATGTGTACGAGCCTCTCTACCGGCTCGTGCATTTCACCAGCTGCGGTCGCCCTTTCTTGATTACCATATTGACAGGACCAGACGCCCAAAAGCGCCAGCGCAAAGCTATGAATTATCTTCCATGGTCTGAGCACTACCACTGTAGGCTCGAAGGCGATTGCGTCGCGCTCACATTTATTGGTGAAACCGAAGATCTAGATACGGAGCTTCCCGAGCCACTGGGTGAGCGATCGCTGAGACAACTATTTGAGTCAGGTGAAATCCTCAATTTTTAGACCGAGGACGATCAGTCTGAGCCCACATGATCTCGTAGGCTCTGAGAGCCAAAGCTTAAGCAATGAAAAACGTTCTAGATGGGTATATGCGCCAAACTCAAACGTTATCGAGGCATCAGCTTCCTTCACGACGGAAGTTTGCTCCTGCGGTCATGTCTCATTCGAAAATTCTCTTGTAAGTCTTTTTTACACATAGACATAAAACGATTAGTCAGTATTCTTGTAATCACAACCAGATCAAAGACATATTTTCCCTGGCATGGTTCCTGCCTCGCTTGATTCGCAAACACAAAGCGAAACATCTTCATTGATGGGTAAGCCATTACCAGGGAATTACGGTTGTGAGTGTTATGCCAAACAATCCAAGAACGCTCCAACATGGCGAAGCGATGTTCGGCGCAACCAAGTTGCGTATTGGTATCTTGCTGGTCACTGTGATGGTTCTTTTCTCACAGCTGATCGGAGTGAGTGGCGCCCGCGCAAGCGCGGCGATCCAGTCCGATGAGTATCGCATTGGCCAAGCTCTAACCAGAATTCAACAAATAGCGCAGGCGTACACGGGAACCAGTCACAAAGAAATATCGGTGAGCACGTATCTGCAGAACG
The DNA here is from genome assembly GCA_947259475.1 of Thermodesulfobacteriota bacterium. Lineage (GTDB taxonomy): Bacteria > Desulfobacterota > Syntrophobacteria > BM002 > BM002 > BM002. The sequence goes on along the minus strand of CAMYLW010000458.1, from coordinate 409 downwards.
AATTGCGCTGCTTGGCTTTGAACATCTATTTCGAAGCCCGTAGTGAACCAGAGTCAGGTCAGCGCGCTGTTGGTCACGTGGTTATGAACAGAGTAGCGCATCCGAAATACCCGGACTCTGTTTGCAAGGTCGTTCAACAAGGTGGAGAAAAGGTTCTTCATCGCTGCCAATTCTCGTGGTGGTGTGACGGTCAATCCGATAGACCCATGAATCAGGAGGCATGGGTCAAATCACTTCGGCTTGCGTGGAAGGTTTACTTCGGTGTCTTGGAAGATACGACCGGTGGCGCCCTTTGGTACCATGCAACGTATGTCACGCCATATTGGAGTGATTCTCTGCTGAAAGAGAACAGAATCGGGCAGCATGTCTTCTATCTTGAAAACCGAAACCCAAGAGAGACGCTTTAACT
>CAMYLW010000457.1 GCA_947259475.1 Thermodesulfobacteriota bacterium | reverse complement strand
TTTCGTCAAAACGGGTAAAGGCACACTCCAGGGCAATCTTCACCCCATCAGCAAACTCGTATCTTTGGGAAAAATCAACACTCTCTCTGGCTTTCCTATGCTTCTTTCCTCTTTTAGCCATCTTGGTTCTCCAGGCCTATTCTATTGTAATGCCCATGCTCCTGGCGGTTCCCTCGATGATTTTCATCGCTGCCTCCAGGCTAGTCGTATTCAGATCTGGCATTTTTAGACGGGCAATCTCTGCCACTTGTTTGCGATTTACCTGCCCCACCTTGTCGCGGTTGGGTTCGCTGGATCCTTTGGCAATCTTGGCTGCCTTTTTGAGCAGCACCGAAGCAGGGGGCGTTTTCGTCACATAGGTAAAGGAACGGTCAGCGAAAACTGTAAGGACCACTGGGATTATCATGCCCTCTTCTCCCTGGGTCTTGGCGTTGAAAGACTTACAGAATTCCATGATGTTCACCCCGTGTTGACCCAAAGCGGGACCGATAGGGGGAGAGGGGTTGGCTTGACCAGCCGGAACCTGTAATTTTATATTCGCAATTACTTTTTTTGCCATACGTCGTCTCTCCTGATTGCCAAAGTCTGCTCGTCACTGGCCTGAGCCAGCAGAAACATGGGGGCAACATGAATAACCACAGAAGCATTCGCGAGGCATAGCGTTGAGGAAAACGTCAAAGTCGCTCGGTGTTTGTAGCCAACCGCTATATCACAATGTCTCTGTGGTTCATGTTCATAGCCTGGCGACCACGCCATCCTGCCGCTCGGCATATGCAGCAAAATACGTTAGACTTTAGCTACTTGGACAAAATCGAGCTCCACCGGAGTAGAACGCCCAAATATGCTCACCAAAACCCGCACTTTGCCCTTTTCGGGACTTACTTCATCCACCACACCGTTGAAGTTGTTAAAAGGACCATCGATGACCCTCACCTCATCACCGCGATCAAAAAGATACTTGGGCTTAGGTTTGAGTGCACCTTCGGTCATTTGCTCGACGATGTTTTGTGCCTCTTCATCACTGAGCGGGGTCGGTTTATCTTTGCCCCCGATAAATCCAGTTACTTTCGGGGTGTTTTTTACTATGTGCCAGGTTTCATCGTTCAGTTCCATGCGCACGAGAATATAACCCGGATAGAATTTGCGAGCAGAAGTCTTCCTTTCCCCTTTGACAAGCTCCACCACTTTTTCAGTGGGCACAAGGATCTTTTCAAAAAGATCCTCTTTTCCCAGCGACTTGATGCGCTCCTCCAGGGCAGTTTTAACCTTTTGCTCGTATCCGGAGTATGTATGAACTATGAACCACTGCATTACAAATTCATCTCCGATCATTGTTTGGCCAGATGAGCCGTAAATTCTCACCCGCCAACAATCCTCAACTGCACAAGTCTTGGAAAAAAATACCGACCGCTCTGCACCAGCCCGGATGTTTCATGAATCCGGGCTAACTGAGCAATATCCGCATAATCCTGGACAGGCCGAGATCTACAATACCCAAAAATGCCCCTATCAAGAACACGATAACCAGCACCACCGAAGTGGAGGCAATGGTATCCTTACGCGTGGGCCATGTTACCTTGGACAATTCAATCCGAACCTCGCGGAGAAACTGGCGGATCGTCTCTATCGTACCAGAAGTCCTCTCTTTCACGCTTGGTTTGGCAACAGCCTTACGCTTTTTGGGTACCTTACTCTCTGCCACTGCCACGGCCTGAGACTTGTCGGTAGCAGCTTGTGCAGGAGCAGCAGATTTCTTCTTCTTTTTCTTTTTAGACTTAGCCATAATCTCAAAAATAAATGGCAGGCCAGGAGGGAGTCGAACCCCCAACATCCGGATTTGGAGTCCGGCGCTCTAGCCGTTCGAGCTACTGGCCTGCAGAAATAGCGGTCTGATTAAATAACTGTAGCAACAATGCTCTGAAAATAGTCTCATCCCGGCCGCATTCAGCCGAATGGGCTCAACCGCGCTCACACATGATTCCAGCTTCGAGCGAGCCTATGCCCATATGCGCACCCCTACCCGTGAACTCCAGTGGAAATGCATCCTATTTGGTCTCGCGGTGCAGGGTATGATGTCCGCAGTATCGGCAATATTTACGGAACCCCAACTTCTCAGGGGTAGTCCTCTTGTTCTTGGTTGTCGTGTAATTTCTCCGTTTACACTCTGAACAGGCCAAGGTTACGATAGTACGCATGTTCTTTCCCGACTATGTGTAAATCCGAAATCCAAATGACCAAAACTAGTTAACTAGGGTTATGATTGCTGTTGTTTTGAACATTTGATCCGCCAAAGGCGAACGAATTTGTTTCGTGCTTCTAATTTCGAGTTTGCTTTTACTCCTCAATAACTTCACTGATGACACCGGCGC
>CAMYLW010000456.1 GCA_947259475.1 Thermodesulfobacteriota bacterium | reverse complement strand
ACTCCTCTCCCAGTTTATCACTACCCGCTGGCTAAGCTCCTCCCTTCATCTTTTTCTCAATCTTCGCCCACGTGTCTCTCAGGGTAACCGTACGATTGCAAACCAGGTTTTTTTCGGAAGAGTCGGTATCAACGCTGAAGTATCCCAGTCTTTCAAACTGATAGCGACTCCCCGGGGTTGCCTGAGCCAGGGATGGCTCAAGTTTGCACGCCTTCAAAATCTCCAGTGAGTTGGGATTAATGTTGCTTTGGAAATCAATACCATCCGCCACTTCTTCGGGGTTGGATTTTAGAAAAAGGTGATCGTAAAGTCGCACTTCGGCATCGATGGCGTGGGCAGCCGAAACCCAGTGCAAAGTTCCCCTCACCTTGCGCCCGTCCGTGGACCATCCGCCTCGAGTTTCCGGATCGTAGGTGCAGCGCAGTTCCAGCACTTCTCCGGTGTTGTCGTCCTTCACCACGTCTACGCAGGTAATATAATAGCCGTAGCGCAGCCGTACCTCTCTACCGGGGGCCAAGCGGAACCACTTTTTCGGTGCATCCTCACGAAAATCCTCTCGCTCGATATAGAGTACCCGTGAGAACGGAACCATGCGTGTTCCCATGGCAGGATCTTCAGGATTGTTTATGGCCTCCATCTCCTCCACCTGGTCTTCGGGATAGTTGTCGATAATCAGGCGCAGCGGTCGCAAAACACCTAGAACGCGAGGAGCATGCTTGTTCAAATCCTCGCGTATACAGTACTCGAGCAACTTGATGTCTACCACGCTGTCCTTTTTCGCCACGCCGATACGCTCGCAAAACTCCCGTATTGACTCCGGCGTGTAGCCGCGTCTCCTGAGCCCAGATATGGTTGGCATCCGCGGATCATTCCAGCCACTGACATGGTTATCTTGCACCAAGCGCAAAAGCTTTCGTTTACTCATTACGGTGTGGGTCAGGTTGAGCCGAGCAAACTCTATTTGTTGTGGCTGATAGACTTCCAACTGCTCAAGGAACCAGTCGTACAAGGGACGGTGATCTTCAAACTCCAGGGTGCAGATTGAATGGGTGATCCCTTCAATGGAATCAGAGAGGCCGTGGGCCCAGTCATACATGGGGTACAGGCACCACTTGTCGCCAGTGCGGTGGTGCTCCGCATGAAGAATGCGGTACATGACCGGATCCCGCATGTTCAGATTTCCAGAGGCCATATCGATTTTTGCCCTGAGTACATAAGTGCCATCCTCGAATTCGCCTGCCCGCATGCGCTCAAATAGGTCCAAATTTTCCTCAACCGGACGGTTGCGATGGGGACTCTCTTTACCAGGTTCCGTCAGGGTTCCGCGGTACTCCCTGATTTCCTCCGCGCTCAAACCATCTACATAGGCCTTGTTATCCTTAATTAATTGCACTGCGTACTGGTAGAGTTGTTCAAAGTAGTCCGAGGCGTAGTACAGCCTGTCGTCCCAATCAAATCCGAGCCAGCGGACATCTTCTTGGATCGATTCTACATATTCAACCTCTTCTTTTGTGGGGTTGGTATCATCAAAGCGCAAGTTACAAAGGCCGCGATACTCTGCCGCAAGACCGAAGTTGAGACAGATTGACTTGGCGTGTCCAATATGTAGATAACCGTTTGGTTCAGGTGGAAATCTGGTCATGACTCGGCCGTCGTACTTGTTTGTCTCCAGATCGTCCTCGATGATTTTCTTGATAAAGTGAGCGGAAGGGGCGGAATCATTCGAGGTCATAAGCGCAGCTCCTTTCGAGATCTTGATCTCATCCAACCAATCACAGCATTATATTGCCCCGTGCCGGAGTATTCAATGGATAAAAAGGTAAGTGGGAATTTGGGATTTCGGATTCCGGATTGCGAATTTAAGATTTCGGAATTACAATCTACAATCTACAAACAGCCCTTGAGGTAACCCTAATGTTGCATACCTACACCGGTAAAAACCGCTGCGCTCGCGCTATAGCACGCCATCTGCGGCCGTGCTCGCCTCGGACAGGACTTCACGTACGGTTACGTACGCCTCGACCTGTCCGAGTCTGTGCGCAGCCACATCTGATGAACAGTCCTGGGTTAAGTACAGTAGGAAACCGTAATGAAAGCTTTTCGCTTGGTAACAGACTTGGAACCGGGTGGTGATCAACCAGCAGCCATAGACATGCTGGTCGATGGGCTGCAACTCGGCCTCAAGCACCAGGTGCTGCTGGGGGTCACCGGTTCGGGCAAGACTTTTACCATGGCAAACACCATAGCCAAGGTCCAGAAGCCTACCCTGGTGATTGCTCCCAATAAAACACTGGCGGCCCAGCTTTATGGGGAATTCAAGAGACTGTTTCCCGAAAACGCGGTGGAGTACTTCGTCTCCTACTACGACTACTACCAGCCTGAGGCCTACGTTCCCCAGACGGACACCTATATTGCCAAAGACGCCTCCATCAATGAAGAAATTGACAAAATGCGTCATTCAGCAACGCGCTCATTGCTTGAACGTCGAGACGTTATAATTGTTGCCAGTGTATCCTGCATTTACGGACTGGGTTCCCCTGAAGCTTACCAGGGCTTACTGCTCCATCTTGACAAGGGGCAGCAGATTGAGCGGGACAAAGTGCTGAGAAAGTTAGTGGAGATTCACTATCAGCGCAATGATATGGATTTCCATCGAGGCACCTTCAGGGTGCGGGGCGATGTGGTGGAAGTCTTTCCCGCCTACGAGGAAGCGCGAGCGGTGCGCATTGAGTTTTTTGGAAACGAGGTGGAGCGCATCCTCGAAATTGATCCACTCTGGGGCAAAGCGACTCGAGAGCTGTCGCGCCTTGCGGTTTACCCGGCCAGTCATTACGTCACAACGAGGTCGATGCTGACACAAGCCATTGAAGCGATCCAGGTAGAACTGGAAGAGAGGCTAATTGAAGTGAGGAAGGAAGGAAAGCTCTTGGAGGCCCAGAGATTGGAGGAGCGGACTCGCTTCGACCTTGAGATGCTCCAGGAGTTGGGCTATTGCACGGGCATCGAGAACTACTCGCGCCATATTACCGGCCGTCATCCAGGAGAACCGCCGCCTTGTTTGTTGGATTACTATCCTGAAGATAGCCTTTTCTTTATCGATGAAAGCCACATTTCTGTGCCCCAGCTCAAGGGGATGTATCGTGGAGACCGCTCTCGCAAGCTTAACCTGGTAAAATACGGCTTTCGATTGCCATCTGCCCTGGACAACCGACCATTGTCGTTTGAGGAATTTGAGGAGGAGGTGCCGCAGGCCATCTACGTATCGGCTACCCCGGCAGAGTATGAGCTCCAGAAGGCCCAGGGAGTTGTGGTGGAGCAGGTTATCCGACCCACCGGACTCATGGATCCAAAAATTAGCGTGCGCTCGGCAGAACATCAAGTTGACGATCTGCTAGCAGAAATCCGCCTGCGAGCAGAGCGCAACGAAAGAGTTCTGGTCACCACCTTAACCAAAAGAATGGCCGAGGATCTCACCGAATACCTCACAGATCTGGGGGTTAGAGTTCGTTATCTACACTCTGACATCAACACCATCCAGCGGGTGGAGATAATCCGGGACCTGAGACTCGGTCGCTTCGACGTCCTGGTTGGCATCAATTTGCTTCGCGAAGGTCTCGATATTCCAGAGGTGTCTTTGGTTTCTATACTCGATGCAGATAAAGAGGGGTTTTTGCGCTCGGAAAGATCCCTCATCCAGACGTGCGGCAGAGCAGCGCGGAATGTGGCTGGAGAGGTGGTTTTATATGGCAGTGAAATCACCTCATCCATGGCGAGGGCTGTGGAGGAGACCAACAGGAGACGCCGGCTCCAGGCGGAATACAATGAAACACATGGGATTACACCGGAAACCATTAGAAAGGAAATACACAATATTCTGGACTCCGTGTATGAGGGTGACTATGTTACCGTAGCGACCGTGCAGGAAGAAGCTGTTGAGTATAAGACGGTTGAAGAGCTGGATCAGTACATTACAGGGTTGGAGAACCAGATGAAAGAGGCAGCCGCCAAGCTCGAATTCGAAGAAGCTGCTCGTTTGCGAGATGAGATACGGGACCTGAAAGCACAGAGGTTGGAGGTCTATTGAGGCACAGGGAAATACAGCCCTTCGACAAGCTCAGGACAGGCTGGCAGCGGTGCTCAGCTCTCATCGAGCTTCGCGTCATATGGCTGCGCCGTCATGAGGTCACTACGCTTCGCTGTCATTTGTTGTAATCGGTAGAGGGCAGCAGGCAGAAATCAGAGATCAGAGGACAGAAGACGGAAGACAGAAGACAGAGATTCCTCTGTGGGAGCGGCTTTCAGCCGCGATCTTGCGATTTCAACGAATTTTCTAATTTTCTAATTAACGCTATGCGCTTTGCGGATATGAAATGAAAGCACCTGCCGACGTACAGGACAAATTGGACACTCTGCCTTCAAGCCCCGGTGTCTATCTT
>CAMYLW010000455.1 GCA_947259475.1 Thermodesulfobacteriota bacterium | reverse complement strand
ACATCATTGATCGGGCCATGGATCTTCTGCGCCAGCAAAATATTCAGCACGCTTTAATCAACGCTGGTGGTGATATCGTCGTCCATGGCGGCAAAGGGGAGGGTAAACCCTGGAGTATCGGCATTCAAGATCCCTGGGACCGCAAGCGTTATGTGGATGTGGTCACCCTGAATTCTGGCGCCATTGCCACTTCCGGCAACTATGAGGTTTTCTTTGATCGAGAGCAACTGTTTCATCATCTAATCTTGCCCAACAAAGGCACCCCAGCCCCGTCCATTGCCAGTGTATCCATTCAGGCGGCTAACGCCATCGAAGCCGATGCCCTGGCAACCACTGTCTATGTCATGGGACCCGATAAAGGCTATCAGTTTATCAAACAGTTTCGTGGCGCGGAGGGGCTGATCATAAAGAACCGTAAACATAAGATTTCATCCTCAGGATGGAAAAAAAGCTGAGATCGACACACTTAGGAGCTGTGAATGGACTACAAAACCGTACTAACCACTTGCGCTTACTGTGGTTGTGGCTGTGGGCTCTATTTGGAGGTATTGGACGGTCAGGCAATCTCCACCATTCCCTCCAAGACCAATCCCATAAATGAGGGTAAGCTTTGCGTCAAGGGTTGGAACATCCATGAGTTCGTCCAACATCCGAAGCGACTAACCAAACCTCTCATTCGCAAAAACGGCACGCTTACCGAGTCCAGTTGGGATGAAGCCCTGGACTACACTGCCTCCAGACTCAAAGAGATCAAAGAGGCCCACGGCAGTGACAGCATCGCTTTTCTGGCCTCTGCCAAGGTGACCAACGAGGAAAACTATGCCATCATGAAATTTGCTCGAGCCGCAGTGGGGACCAACAACGTTGACCACTGCGCCCGGCTCTGACACTCCTCCACGGTGGTAGGTCTTGCCGCCGCCTTTGGTAGTGGAGCCATGACCAACTCCATTGCTGAGATTGAAGATGCTGACTGTATTTTTGTAACCGGCTCAAATACCACCTCATCTCATCCTCTGGTTGCCACCAGAATCTTTCGTGCTTTGGAAAAGGGGGCCAAACTGGTGGTTGCAGATCCCCGCAGAATCCAACTCGCCCTGAAGGCTGATATCTACGCCCGCCAGAATCTGGGCACCGACGTGGCGCTACTCAATGGCATCATGCACGTGATCTTGAAAAACAACTGGCAAGATCAGCAGTTCGTTGAGGAGCGCTGCGAGGGTTTTGAGGAATTCAAGACAGTTATCGATAACTATCCTCCGGAGAAGGTGGCCGAGATTACCGGTGTTTCTGCTGATGACATCGCCAAGATTGCCGAATACTTCGCCAAGGCCGAAGCAGCCTCAATTATCTATTGCATGGGTATCACCCAACACACCACCGGAGTGGACAACGTCAAATCCCTGGCCAATCTGGCCATGCTCACCGGTAATATGGGCAAGGAAGCCACCGGGGTGAACCCGCTTCGAGGTCAAAACAACGTCCAGGGCGCCTGCGACATGGGGGGGCTTCCCAATGTGTATTCTGGCTACCAGGCGGTAAATGTTATCGACAACCAGACCAAGTTCGAGGATGCCTGGAATGCCAAACTTTCCGATCAGATTGGCCTCACCATTCCTTTCATGCTCTCCGGCCTTGCCGACGGTTCGTTGAAAGCGCTCTACACAGTGGGGGAGAATCCCATGGTGAGCGACCCTGACATTAACCATGTGGAAAAGGCACTAAATAACGCCGAGCTCTTGGTGGTCCAGGACATTTTTCTCACTGCTACTGCAGAGATGGCCCACGTGGTGCTGCCGGGAACCTCATTTGCGGAAAAGGACGGCACCTTCACCAACACAGAACGTAGAGTGCAACTGGTGCGAAAGGCCATTGAACCTGTGGGTGAGTCCAAGACCGACTGGGAGATCATCCAAGAAATCTCCAATCGCTTTGGCTATCCGATGAACTATGGCAGCGCCGAAGAAATAATGCAGGAAATCTCCAGCCTCACTCCATCTTATGGCGGCATTACCTATGAACGTCTTCAGGGCGATGGTCTAGCGTGGCCATGCCCGGACAAGGAACATCCGGGCACCAAATTCCTGCACAAGGACAAATTCGCTCGCGGCCTGGGACTCTTTCACGCCATTGAGTACCAACCTCCTGCTGAGGTGGTGGACGAGGAGTATCCCTTCTGGCTCAGCACCGGCAGGGTGCATGTCCATTATCACACCGGGACCATGACCCGGGTCTCCCCCACACTACATGCGGAGATGCCGGAAGGCACCTTGGAGATGCACCCACAGGATGCGGACAAGCTGGGAGTTCGCCAGGGTGAGTGTGAAATCACAGCAAAGGTGACGGTGACCGACAGGGTGGGTGTGGGTGTGGTGTTCCTGCCATTCCATTTTGCCGAGACCTGTGCCAACGTTCTGACCAATCCGGCCCACGATCCCACTGCCAAGATTCCAGAATACAAGGTGTGTGCCGTCAAGGTGGAGAAGGCGGCGTAGGAGGGGGATAGGAGGTCTAATGCGAGCAACAGTTGATCCAAACAGATGTGATATCGCCGGCAGCTGTGTCGTGATATGTCCTGAAGTATTCCGTTTCCACGAGGGCAGCAAGAAGGCATACGTGACCAGAAAAGAAATCCCTAAAGACCTGGAACAGAAATGTTTGGAGGCAGCAAAAAAGTGTCCAAATAAGGCAATTATCATATTGCGTGACTAGCCCGGATTATTCATGAATCAGCTGCTCCGACAGTGGATATGACCGTCCCATATCCATTCCAAATTCTTCCGTGAAATCAAAAGATTAAATCGGCGCAATTCTTCCACTGCTCTGCCCACAAATAACATCTACAAAACACTGAACTCACCCCCACTTCAGGCGGCTGGGTCACAATTCGCCGAACCCGTCATTCCGGACGAGCGCCGCTTCGCGGGGCGAGATCCGGAATCCAGTGAAAGTTCAATGACGTCATTTGGTTTCTGGTTCCCCGCCTATATTTGTGCCATATGGCATTGAAGAAACTATGGTAATTACGATGGTTGTTACATCTCCCTCTGTTGAATATGTACATGGTATAAGTCCCTTGGAGTTTACCAGAGAGGCAATGTCGAACGATGTGGGGAGGACCATCATGATTAATAACTCGTCGCTGCAAAAATGGGATCGCCTAGCACAAAAACAGTTGGATCAGCAGTTTATGAACGAAATTATTCACGGTCTGCAATGCTCTCCCTTTGAGGCCAAGGCAGTGCTTGAGGCGGTCTACAAAGTCTATGGACCCTATTTTGAAACCAGTGGTCATCTGAAACCAGGCCAGATACTGTTCCAAGTAATATCCATTGATGAAGGTCCCAGTGCCCGTTTGGCCAACAGCAAGCAAGTGACGGTGACTCTGACGCTGGATGCCGGTGAAGAAGATCTACAGATCCGCAAAGAACAAGGTGTCATTGGCCTTCGTCAGCATCGCCTTGAGCGCGTTTGTACAGAAGCCTTCCAACAAGGAGGCCTGCTCACCATTGAAGACTTGGCCTATCGCCTGTTTAACTGTGGTCAAAGAACCCTGTGTCGAGACCTGGAGCAACTGAAAGCTCAAGGTATGATCTTACCGTTACGCTCAACCATTAAAGATATGGGGCGCTCCATCTCCCATCGTGCCATGATTGTCGAACAATGGCTGCAGGGCAAAGAATATAGCGATATCTCCCGCAGCACTCACCACAGTATAGCGGCGGTGAAGAACTACATTCAGAAATTCAAGCGCGTCATTGGCCTGGCCGAGCAAGGCTTTGATGTCCATACCATCGGCTTTCTGGTGAAACTGTCGCCGGCTTTGGTCGAACAATATCATCAACTTTATCGAGCCCTTGATATGGTTGCTCATCGAAGGGCAGAGTTGAAAGACTTTTTAAAAAAAAGCGTCCCCGAGGTCAACTGAGCTTCAGATGATTAAGACACCCGATAGCATCAAACGATACAATTCAGCCAAATACCGGTTTTTCAAGCCGGTGGTGGTGAACTTTTTTACCCGTGAATTCCCCAGACTCTTTGGTCCAGTAATGCGCGAAAGACTGGCCGATGAGCTGATTGATCTGTTTGAGAGGCTTTGTCCTGAAAGCACAAGAATAAGACCAGGACAAATGCTGTGGAACGCCTTGGACAAAAACACCCGGGGTGATTCGCCTAACAGAAGATATGTGCCTGTGGTCTTGTCCATGATTACTGAGCAAGATGTGGATCAACTCATAAAAGGCACTGCTATGTCCACCATCAGCAAAAATGCTATCGCCAGAATCATTCGCGAGGCTTACGAGCAAGGTGGCATACTTTCCAGCCGAGACCTCGGTCTTTTAACCTTAAGAGAGCCGAGTACGGTCTCTCGACTGCGAAAGACATATGAACAAGAAAATGGCTGCACTTTGCCTCATACAGGAGCCCTGCATGACATGGGCTCCTGCATATCTCACAAAAGGACAATCGTCCGCAAAGTGGTAGCTGAGAAAAAGGACCCAGCCGATGTTGCCCGAGAGTGCCGGCATTCTCAAAAGGCTGTGGATTGCTATCTGAAAGACTATCAAAGAGTAAAAACAGCCTATGAACATAAACAGGATCTTGACTACATTCACATGGTCACCGGCATCGCCAAACATGTGGTCAAAGAGTATGTGGAAATAATGAACCATAACAACTTTTAACTTGACATGCCATTTGGCATTAGCT
>CAMYLW010000454.1:3358-4753 GCA_947259475.1 Thermodesulfobacteriota bacterium | reverse complement strand
TTAAGTGTACATGTACTCGCCATCGCTGTTCACCGTCATTACGGCTCCCGATGGCAGTGTGATGGTCGTGGTGCCGTCTACCGTCTCGTCTCGCCATTGCGATGATACATGATAGTGCCAACGTCAGCTCCTCCGTCCCCCTCTGTTCAACTTTTTAACTGAATAAAACATAGTACACCAAACAAAGCTTGTATTGCTGCAAATCAAAGGACAGACCTCCCTACTACTCTAGTAGGCCTCTAGAGTAGTCACCGGCCTGGCCCGGCGGAGGGAATTAGAGGTACGAACACCCTCTACAGTAGCTACGCTGGAAATGAAATAAAAACCACTGAACTTCCACCTCAAATCCCCCTCAAAAGAACCCTCTCTACGACCAAACTTGACCTGGACTACCCCCCCTAACTTTTAACGGGGAATCGATCTATCGTCCGAAACACCGCGTAGGTAGGTCAGAAGACCCTTTTTTAGACATACCACTTTTTTCAGTGATGATTTTTGACCCCAAAAAATAGTCGATTTTTTTGTTTCGGACGACAGATCGATTCTTCATCAAAAGTTGTATGGGGAACGTGAGGTCGATATCTATTGAAATGGACCGGAAAGGAGGGGGTTTTGCATCATTCACCATCGTCTGGTCCTCTTTCGGACTGATCTGACGCCAATTCACGCATGAATCCACTCCTTAGCTACTTCATTTAATTATTTAATAATAAACGATATTATAAAACCGATATCTAGCGAGTATTAAAACAAGCGAAAATCCGATGGTCCTCCGAAACCCCCTCCTTTTGCCTTTGTTCGCCTCTGAGAGCTTTGATTGAACCAAACAGTAGTGTAGAGGGGCAATCAACGAGTCCGTAGGTGGTGTCGTATGTCAACAGAGGGTTCTTTGGAGGTGAGATTTTGCGAAAGCCCTGGAGTGGGTTTTATTTCCACTCCAGCGTATTATTCTGCTGTTTCTGCTGCTGCTGCGCTGATTACGGATTTTTAGTTGCTGGCTGATATTACGATTTATCTTCGTCAGCCTCCATTTGGTCCAGGATATTTAAATTTCATGTACGAAGATCTACATTGTATGTTTCCGGCCGCGGTCGCCGTAAGTTCAACGTCACCCCCCCCCCGCGACGACGGGACGATCTGGATCGAGCGGCGAGAAGGCCACCACTGCCGGACCGCACCGCGGTTACCGCGTAACTTCGACATAGTGGCGCAGATGCATGGATTCAGCGGCAGCAGCAGAGCAGCAGGGTGCGGGCGGTCATCCGCCATGGGCAGTGACTGAGCAGAGTATACTAGTAGGCCTACAGAAGAAGGAATGGCAGACACAAAGCCCCGGCCACCAAACAAGCCGCCCCCGAAACCGAACCCGCGGCCATTTTGCATTATAGAAATGAT
>CAMYLW010000454.1:0-3305 GCA_947259475.1 Thermodesulfobacteriota bacterium | reverse complement strand
CGCCTGCTTCAGCGACGCCGACAGTAGCAGTTCTGGTAGCGACTGCAACGCAAAGATTCCTTCCACGGAAAGAGACAGGGACGACCTACCGGGTTTTCTTTCCGTGAAGGACACCGAGGATCCCAGAGAGTGGTATCTGTACAAGGTCATTGGTGTTTCTCCCAACAGGTACCGGTCGTTTCTGTATTCAATGCCCTCTACGGGGCAGGACTGGGATGCTATCGAAAGGACGGTGACAATGCACCCAGAGGATGCGGCGGTTCCTTTGTTTGATGGGGTCGACGGGGCAAGTTTTTCATTGCACCACATCGTTTGTTGCGATGACCCGCCGCTTCGTGCCGTTCAAGCGGTTCTTGATGCGTATCCGGCTGCGCTCTTCTTGCGCGCGTGTCCCGAGTCATTGGAACATCCAGAATCTGTTCTTCAGCTTGCGTGCAGGCACTCCTGCTCACCGGACGTCGTCAGATTCTTGATTCGTCAAATCCTTCTCCGCAAGGAGGAGGAAGGACACCTCAGCCACTTCTATGAGTGGTGGGGGTGGGTCTGCCAAGACTATCGTGTCGGCACCGAAACCTTTAAGGTCCTCCTAGAGGAGCATCCTAAGTCTCTTTCGGATGGCGAACCGAACCTCTTCGAGACTGTCGTCTTTTCCCACCACCAAAGTCCCTGGAAGGACGGGATGAGCTCGGTGGATGAGTGGTCGCTGCTCCTTCGCTCCAGCACTCTTTTTCTCTGTGTGTGTGGCATTGCCTTTTTTTTGAACTGAGTCGAGTCAGTCGACTGGTATTGTGGTATCCATCGCAGCAGCAGTGATGCATTTCAGGAAAGGATCAATGAGATAATGCAAGGCCTTGAGTGATACTAGTAGATCAGCAGTTCCCCCCCGGTACACTTTCTACAAAAGCACAGCAAGCTTTACATGCGCTAGAGGTGTGCTTACAGGAAGTTACATAGGAGGCACGACGGTTAAATACAAACTGATGTTTAGCCAACATGCAAGAATGTACAGCAGAACACAAGAAGAGCCACAACGAGTCGAGTCGAGTCGAGTCGAGTCGAATCAATCCAGTCAGTCTTGATTCGCCTCAGTCCTGTGCGAGCTCTTGAAGGTGGGTGGGTTTATAAAATCTATCTGAAGGCTTGACGTTCAAAGGAGATCCTCGACCGGTCCTCCAAGCGGTTGCTTGGCTTGGTCTTTGTCGTGATTCTCAAAAAATGAGGCAGGGTCGCGCGATGGACCTTGAGTCCATAGTCCTCCTTGACCATGCACTTGAATTCATGTCCAATGAACTCTGAGCCTTTATCATAGGTAATCCTGTTGGCCATGCAGGGATACCTTGACAACCATGTTCTTTCGAACAGATCTGCAATGGATATAGAGTGTTTGTCCTGGTACTCTACCATTTCAAACCATCCTGTTGCAGGGTCAATCATAGTAAGTGCTCTCATTACTAATGGCTCCTTTTTGCCTATGCGCTTAATCGTTTTAAGGTCCGATTAAATCAACGCATACTTGACTTCGGCTTCCTTTTCCGGAAGATAGCCATACTTTTTCTTCTGCTTTTTCAGCATCTGACATGCATGGCAATGCTTAAGTTGTTCCCGTATGATATTACTCATATCAGGGAACCAGAGATGTTGACGTATTGTTTCTTCAGTACGTAGCTATCACGCCCGGATGGGGGCAATCTACCCACAGCACTTCTTTCCTTCTGCATGCAGTGGGCACATTGTACTTTTACCTTATATAAATGCAATGAAGATTAAAATGTTCGATCATTTCATTTATAATATTATGAATGATTTATTATCTGAGCACTAACGTTTTTGGGGTCCACCTCAGAAGGCTGCCATTTTCCAACTTGTAAGGGAGGGGTGGTGATTTTCCCTCTGGGATTCGAACCCACGCGGGACTGAGATTCGCCATGCAAATCTCGTGTTAAAATGACTAGACGGGACTGAAACGAGTATTTTACCTCATATTAGATGACACTTTCTATCGACAAATGCTTCCTATCTGCAAAACCAAAGTATGAAACAATACATCTAACCATTAATACTATTCAGCTACTAATCTTCGGCCACCCATATGTATCCATCTTGGTTCTCATTGAACCTTTTAATGAAAGTGCCGAGTCCAGGGTTTCGTTTTGACCCAGAAGATACAAAAATATCAACAATGTGCCGGGCAGGTTTGTTTTATGACCCCGAGGCTCGAGCCCGCCACGAGAGCTACGGGGACCTTGTGAACTCACCGTCACGGAGTCGTCAATGGCATCCGGCACATCCTTCGTGCCTTCCACAGTGATCGTCACGGTAGCCTTGTCAGTGCCGCCCTCGCCATCCGAGATGATGTAGGCCTACGCAAAGGTCTCCATTGCGGTCTCTCCTGGGGCGAGAGAGNNGTACTGGCTGCTCGGGTCTTAAGTGTACATGTACTCGCCATCGCTGTTCACCGTCATTACGGCTCCCGATGGCAGTGTGATGGTCGTGGTGCCGTCTACTAGTACCGTCTCGCCGTTGATAGTCAATGTCAGCTCGTCACACTCCGGGTGTCTATCGTTCGAAAACAAAGAGTGTGACGCACTCTCCCCAGCAGGGCTCCGACCAAGGTCGTCCAAGGCATCCGGCGATTCGTTCACACCAGGCATCACAATGGTCACCGTCGCCGTGGCATACCCTGCATTGCCGTCCGTGATTGCGTAAGAGAACGTATCCGTGCCGCTCTCATCCTCCCGGAGAGAGTCAAATTGACCCTTCGGATCGTATGTGAAGTCGCCATCCGATGACATGGTCACCGTGGCTCCCAAGGGAAGGGTGATCTCAGTACCAACCCCTCCAGATAAGCCCTCGTCGTTCACAGAGGACACCGTCAGCGTATCGGCCCCCGGATCGCTGTCATTCGGCAACACACTCGCCGACACGGTCATGTCTGTTGTTTCCAGGTCATCCTCTGCAGCTGGATCTGTGTTGATCCCGTGCACAACAATCGTTATCGTGGCAATGTCGGTATGGCCGTTGCCGTTCGAAATGGTGTACTCAAAGGAATCTGTTACGCTTTCGCCGTGCTTAAGTTCGCTCAACTTTTGCTAGGATCGAACTCGTAGGTTCCGTCAGACTGCAGGGTCGCTTCCAAGCCCGAAGGCAAAGTGATCGGGTGCCAGTAGTCGTCCACAGCATCCGGCACATCCTTCGTGCCTTCCACTGTGATCGTCACGGTAGCCTTGTCAGTGCCGCCCTCGCCATCCGAGATGATGTAGGCCTACGCAAAGGTCTCCATTGCGGTCTCTCCTGGGGCGAGAGAG
>CAMYLW010000453.1 GCA_947259475.1 Thermodesulfobacteriota bacterium | reverse complement strand
GCTCTATGCCATACCCGTTTTCAGGTACACGCTACGCAGTGGCCATGTTCGTCCACACATTCATCACAGTGGATCCGACCACACAAATTGCATTCGGTCATGACATTGCTGGTATCGCCTTCGTAGTCCTTATCACAGGCGGCACACACAAATTGCACATCTTTAGTCTCGGTCATTTTCAAACCTCCCACCATCACTCCAGAGCGTTCAAGAGTATGTTGTTACCTTTGTACAACTATCGAACCTATCTGATTCAATATAACCGGGATCCCTCTAATGTCAACAGAGAGCTCATACTGACTCGATTTTAACTCGCGAGATTGTTGCTCCTGCCAATTAGACCCTCGCCATGCGAAAAAGAATCTGTTAAACTTAAGGAAATACTACGTTGCCTGTAGGAAATTGCAGTATGTGCAGTTCTCATAAGAGCTCAGTTGCCTGTCCGCACCAGAAAGTTAAGCTTCGAACGCTCCTGGTCTGCCCCTTATTTTGACTGTTATACTCGAATTCTCATCTCCCACTACCAGGTTGTGCTGACGACAGAATCAGGTAACAGAGCAAGAATCCGGGTCCGCAATTTACCCTGCCCTTTTCGAGCAGTCGTTCCAGTTGTTGTTTAGAGTTCTGAAATCTTAGGCTGTTGCTTTCACTAGGCCCATTGAGATTTTATCCATCTAGGCTTTGCAATATTCCTGCATGACAAGTGAGTGTTCTAAAAAATTCTGGGAGAGGAGGGTTTAGTAAGTAGCCGTTGTTTTGTAACCGATCAAGACTCAACCTGTAAACCTATCATTTTGGAAGGAGATAAAGATGAGAAAGGTTGTCATTTTGGGTTCAGGAGCCGGCGGCACCATGGTTGCCACCAACCTAAGGAAGGAGTTAGACGATAGCGAGTGGCAAATCACCGTCATTGACAAGGACGAGCAGCACCACTTCCAGTCCGGGTATCTCTTTATTCCATTTGGCCTTTATTCCAAAGAGGACGTTTTAAAGCCCAAGAGAGACTTCATCCCCGCAGGGGTTGATTTTGTCGTCGACAATGTAACCAAGGTCGATACGGAACAGCGCCGGCTGGAAACTGAGAGGGGAGACAAATACGACTACGACTATTTGGTAATTTCAACCGGTTGCAGGATTGTCCCTGAAGAAGTGGAAGGCATGATGGATGTCTGGCGTGAAGACATATTCGATTTTTATACCCTGGATGGGGCAGTGGCCTTGCGCAAGAAGCTTAAGTATTTCGACTCCGGCAAGGTGGTTCTCAATATTGCTGAATTTCCCTACAAATGCCCCATCGCTCCCATAGAGTTTGTCTTCATGGCCGACTGGTTTTTCCAGGTAAATGGCGTCAGGGACAAGATCGAGATCGAATTCGTGACTCCCATCGACAACATTTTCACCAAGCCGGTGGCGGCAAAGGCCTTGAGTGCATTCGCGGAGAAGAAGAATATCAAAGTCACCCCATATTTTGATCTGGCTAAGGTCAACCCCAAAGAAAAGACCATCGAATCCCACAAGGGTGATAAGGTGGGATATGATCTCCTGGTTTCTATACCGCCCAACTTCGGCGATAAGGCCATCACCGACTCCGGTATGGGAGATCCCATGGGTTTTATGCAGGTGGACAAGCATACCCTGAAATCCCAGAACGCTGACCGGGTCTATGTCCTTGGGGACGCCACCAACGTACCCACCTCCAAAGCCGGGTCGGTGGCCCACTTCATGTCCTATACGGTGGTGGAAAATCTGGTTCGCGAGATAGAGGGCCATGAGGCGTTACCGAGCTTTGACGGCCATGCCCTCTGCTTTTTATCATCAGGATTTGAAAAGGCCATCCTCCTTGATTTCAACTATGATGTGGAGCCCCTGCCCGGCAAGTTTCCTTTCCCAGGGGTAGGGCCATTTAGCCTGCTTGAAGACACCTTTGGCAATCATTGGGGAAAAATGATGTTCAAATGGGTCTACTGGAACCTGATGATGAAAGGTCTCGAACTGCCGCTGGAAGCGCAGTTTAACATTGCGGGCAAGTTGAGGCAGACAGCATAGCCTGGAGGAGGTGGTTATGAATAACGAACAAGCGATTATGGAACAACTCGATCACCTGGGGAAGGAAATAGCGGTATTGACTGATTCGGCCAAGTCTTTAAGAGAACTCAGGGATGATTTATCACCCAGGGTGAATGAGACAGTCCAAGCCCTTATCACCCAACTGGCAGAACTGGAGGCAGATTTTCGGACTGAAGACCTGGTGTCCCTGATCAAAAACATATTACGGAGCGTAAGGAACTTGACCTGGTCCCTTGATCAACTCAAGAACCTCATTGACTTCATGCGAACCGTGGAACCCTTGCTCAAGTCTGCCGTGCCCCAGGCTATAGTTTACCTTGATCAGTTGGAGCGGGGGGGCGTTTT
>CAMYLW010000452.1 GCA_947259475.1 Thermodesulfobacteriota bacterium | reverse complement strand
CGTTCGGGCTCCAATACATTCAGGCCCTAACAAATCGCTCAACCGGGGCGGCGGTTGGGCGCGAAATCTGAGATTGATAGCCGCTGGCCGACGCCCGGTTAGCTCAGTCGTTAGCTGTCATCCAGCTGGAAAAATATTTTCCTTACCACTTGTTTCAGCAAAGGAGAAAACCATGTTATCCGAAAATCAACGAAAGCTATTTGCCGATTTCCACAACTCAGTTGAGGCCGAAAGGATTCTTGATGAAAAAACGTCACATTTGATCAAGGTGGCTGCGGCCATGGCTTTTGGCTGCTATCCTTGAATGGAACACCTCCTTGGCGTGGCCAGGGAAAAAGAAATTTCCGATGATGAAATTGGAGCGGTGCAGTTGAACGTAATGATGGTTTCCGCGGGCAGAGTCATGATGCAAGTTGATGATGTAACCGGATAGGGAGTTTGGTTCGCAATGCATTCAGAAACGGGTTCAGCCTCAACAACAAAGAGTCAGACATCGTGCGGTTGCAAACGAAGCAGCCAGCTAACCCTTATAAGGCCTCCTCTTGTCAAGAGATAAAGGTATCCTGGTAACGAAAAAATGTTTTTTCGTTAAAATGCCTGATGATGCCGTAACAAGGTTCAGCGTTCTAACTTGGTTTCAAAAGTTCAGGTTTGCAGAAGCCGTGTCTGCACCAAACACCTATCGACGCTCATGCCGCTCTATGTGAGGCAAGCGGCGTTGGGCCTGCTGGATAAAGGCCCGGACCTAGAAATATATCCGTACCCGCATACCGGCCCGATCAAATCGACGGGATCATGGTAATTACCAGTCCCAGTTAGAGCGGGGCTCGGGGACGGGGCAGAACACGGAAGCCGTTGTTCTGACATCATCGGTATAGAAAGATAGGGGCCAGGATGTGGATCCAATCAACTCGTAAGGACTCAGGGTTATCTCCTACGGTACCGTTTGCACTCTCTGGTGCAGTCGGTTGGACTTTTTCAGGTTCCTTGACCAGGTTGTCCCTTGGCGTTCCAGTTAGACGAATGGGCTCACACACCCTGCCCCGAGCTGTTATGTTTCGTTGAAAAAGACTTTCATACTGAATGGTTCCTTTCGTTTGAGCATGAAGTAGGCGGCGCGGCCGATTTTATGAGCCAGGATTGAGAGAGCCTTTCCTTTGCCGTATTTGCTGACCAGCCGGGCGTGGTAGTGTTGTGCTTGCTCGTTTCCTCTCAGGAAAAGACAAGCCGCTTCAGAGAAAGCCCACTTGAGGTGAGCGTTTCCGATCTTGCTATTTTTGGTACCGAACTTCTTTCCTGCTGATTCTCTGGGGCATTTGACCAAGCGGCAATAGGAGACGAAGTCCTGGACTCTGGGAAACCGTTTGATATCGTGGATTTCATAGAGGAGAATGAGACCGAGGATTTTGCCGACTCCGGGGATACTTCGCAAACGATACCAGCTGTAGGCATCGTCCACTTTGGCCTTTTTGACGATATAGAGTTCAAGGTCATTGAGGAGCTGGTCGTAGAAGTTGAGTAATTGAAGATCGACCTCGATGCTTTTGCTGACGGAAGGGTCGGGGAAGTGCTCGGCAACACCTTCACGGTTTGCCTTGTAGGCGAGTTTTCTTCCAAACTCGGGCAGGTTGTACTGGCTGTTGGTGTTTTGGATATGGGCAAGGAGCTCTGAGCGTTTTCGCATGAGGTGGTTTCTGCGACGGAGCAGATCCCGGGTGGAGCGCATCTTTCTGGGATAGACATAGGCCACGGGGATGTTGCCTCCGCGAAGCAGGGTAGCGATCTTCTTGGAGTCGATTTTGTCGTTTTTGCTTTTTCCTCCGTGGATAGCCTTCATGTAGAGGGCGTGGCCGAGGACGAAAGGAACCTTTTCTTTGGCGCAGAGATCAGCGAGCCAGTACCAGACGAACATGCACTCCACGGCCACGACAATGTCTTCTCGATAGGGTTCGATGGCCTTGAGGAATGCCTCTGGAGAGGCTTTCCGGTTCCGATGCAAGGCTGTTTTACCTTCCTGATCCAGGATACAAATGTACATGGATCGGGCATGAAGGTCGATTCCGCAATAATACTTGTGCTGTTTGGTGTAGAATCTCATTGGGCTTCCTCCTTTGGTTGAAGATTATGGTTAATGGGTAAACCACATCTTACTATGCCTTAGGAGGAGGCCTTATAAAGTATCAACTCGCTGCAACGGACGGGGCTAACAGCTTCGTTGACTTTCTGTACTGAGCGTTCGGTGATTGATTAAATGTAGGCATCAGTGTTATAAGGTGACCATGCACTTAAATATCTATCAGGAACTGGGAAGCGTTCAATTTTTTTGAGATAAATTCAAATTACCCATTAACTTCCATTAACTTTTTGCGGAGGAGATAATGCCGATTTACGAATATGAGTGTAAAGACTGTTCTCACAGCTTTGAAGTGCTCCTGGTGTCTACCAGTGATCCAGCCCCACAATGCCCCGAATGCCAGTGTACGGATGTGTCGAAACTGATGTCTTCATCCACCATGAGAAAGCGAGAAGAGTATACCGGTGTGGGGGGTATACTTGATCCTTCCATCGGCCCGTCTTTTTCGGGCTCATAGAGTTGATAAAATCCTCCTGGTTTCGGGGACGCAAGTAAAAAAGTAAATGTCTATTCGTTGTGCAAGGAAATGGGCCGCCTAAAAAATCTGGGGTTAGTGGGGTCGGGCAAACAGTTCCCTTGGTTTTCAGGACTGAGTGAACATTACATACGTAACTGTCGAAAAAGTCCTGATGGTTTATTTTGACTATTTTCGCATTCAGTAAAATCAACTGCTTACAAGTCGTGAGTAATCGCAAAATCGAAGGTTTTAGGGTTTTTCGACAGTCTCTACTTTAATCTAAAGTCTGGCCTCTTTATAACGAACTACTATTTCTTGTGTCTTAATAGATTTCAGCAGACTGTGAATTAAGGGATGTTATCTTTACCCTAACGTTGCAAATCTGTTACCGGCCAAAACCGCTAAACTCGCACCAGGCCACGCCATCTGCGCCCTTACTCGCCTCAGGCAGGATCTCACGTACGGTTAAGTACGCTTCGACCTTCCCGAGCCTGCGCGAGGCCACATCTGGCGCACCCTGGCGCGTTTTTCCTCGGTACATTTTTGCAACGTTAGGGTATAGTTAGGCAACTCAAGAAAGGCACAAACAATGACATCCAAAGTTGCACTTGTCACGGCCGCCGGAAGCGGCATGGGTGCCGCAATCGCCCGCAAGCTCGTCGATCT
>CAMYLW010000451.1 GCA_947259475.1 Thermodesulfobacteriota bacterium | reverse complement strand
GGTGTCAGGGAAGAAAAACAAAAAACCTGAAACCTGAACACTGAAACCTCGGTCTTTGTGATTTGGAATTTCTATTCCTTCAATATCCATTACTCCACATAGTCCCGAGGCTAACTCTCCAGGTCTATCGGAACAACGGGCGGGCCTATCAGGTCTTCCCGATTTTAATTTGCTGTGAGCTGTTATGAAAATTGCATATTTTGACTGTTTTTCAGGTATCAGTGGCGACATGATCCTGGGCGCGCTTATTGACCTGGGTCTTGATCCGAAAACACTCATCAAACATCTGTCCAAATTAAAGCTCAGCGGTTATGAAATTGAGGTATTTAAAGAACAGCGAGGGCCAATCACTGGAACAAGGGTGAATATCAAAGTTGACGAAGAGGAACAGCCCCCTCGTTCTTCAGACCAGATTGGGGAACTCATCGGCAAGAGTAAGCTCCCTGACCAGGTCAAGAAAAATAGTCTGGCTGTGTTAAAGCGACTTGCCACGGTTGAAGGCAACCTACACCAACAGCCCCCAGAGCACGTACATTTCCATGAGGTTGGAGCGGTGGACTCCATAGTGGACATGGTGGGAGCCTGTATTGGACTCCACGTTCTGGGTATTGGCCAGGTTGTGTCCTCCCCATTGCCCTTGGGTCGGGGATTTGTCCAGTGCCAACATGGGATGCTACCCCTCCCCGCCCCTGCCACCCTGGCCCTACTCGAGTCCGTGCCTGTTTATGACTCCGGTCAAGAGAGAGAACTTGTAACTCCTACCGGTGCTGCGATTCTTACTACGGTTTGCTCCGAATATGGCGGCTTTCCAACTATGAGTATTGAAAAGGTTGGTTACGGGGTGGGGCAACACCCGGAGAGTCATCCCCCCAACCTTCTGCGGCTCGTCTTGGGCCAGGCAACAATGGCCGTGATCAAGGAACGGCTCCTGCTTTTTGAAACCAGCATTGACGACATGAACCCTGAATTATATGGACACCTTATGGAACGACTCCTCGATGCAGGAGCCCTGGATGTCAACGTTCTGCCTGCTCAGATGAAAAAGAACCGTCCTGGACAATTGCTGCGGGTCCTGGTTTCAGAAGGATTAAGAGATACCGTGCTCCAGATACTTTTCGATGAAACCACCAGTCTCGGAGTTCGCATTCAGGAGGTGGACCGCTACAGCCTTCCCAGACGTACAATCCATGTCCAAACTTCTTATGGCCAGCTGCCTGTCAAGGTTGCTACAAACCCGCAGGGCGGCTTCACCGTGGCGCCAGAATACGATGGGTGCCAACGAGCAGCCCTGAGGCACAAGGTACCTTTGCGGCTGGTGTATGAAGAAGCCATGTACAGGGCAAGGGAACGACTCTCCAAGGAGGACACAGAGTAAGACGACGCGGAGACGAGAGGCAATAGAAATTCGAAACTAGGCACTAGGCAGTATGCACTAGGCACTACAAGAAACTTTGAGGAGTCGGTCTTGGTGTCTAGTTAACCTCACCGTGTCGCCCCTTCACCGTCTCTCCGCTTCGGTTGGTTGCTAACAAAGGATACCCAGTTCTATGAACGCTACGCGCAGAAACGATTTGGTTGTCTTTTTAGCTACCGGATGCTTCACCGGCTTCCTCCCCAAAATGCCCGGGACCTGGGGAACGCTCGCCGCCATACCTATCGTTATGATTACCCACCGGACAACCACGATAGTACAAACGGTTACTGCCGCCATCTTTGTGGCCTTTGCCGCCTGGATTGCAGGTAGAGCGGAAGTACTTTTCAAAGATCGCGACGCCAGACCTATAGTGATCGACGAGATGGTGGGTTTCCTCATAACCCTCCTCTGGCTTCCTCTGAATTTTCTGACTCTTTGTTTGGGTTTTTTTCTCTTCCGCTTGTTTGACATCGTTAAACCTCCTCCCATCAGCACTGTAGAAAAACGATTGCACGGGGGGTGGGGCATAGTGCTGGACGATCTTCTCGCCGGGGTTTTTGCCAATGTTACCCTGAGGCTTCTGCTGATCGTTGCCGGGCTGCTTTAGCGGACCTTGTCGAAATCGCGGCTGGAAAGCCGCTCCCACAGTCATGATTCTCTTGGAGTAGTGGAGCATTGTAAAATAATAAATCCCAAGCACCAAATCTCAGGGTTTTAGGTGTCAAGTGTCGGGTTTCAGGTAATTAGAACGAAAACGCTGAAATCTGAACACTGAAACCTCAGTGATTGTGATTTGTTATTTGGAATTCTTACCGGCCAACAGAGTGCGTCCCAATGAAGAATTTCAAGGCGGGTACAGTGACCCGCCCTACGGCTTGAACGATTTGAGCGACGGACTACGGACCACGGACCACGGATACAATCGGAAGATTGTTATGCATGGTGAACTGATTACCGTCGGCGATGAATTGCTCTCAGGACGGACCGTTAATAACAACGCCGCCCACATG
>CAMYLW010000450.1 GCA_947259475.1 Thermodesulfobacteriota bacterium | reverse complement strand
AGCCATAGCCCTTGACTGCGATCCAGGCTGGTCCAAGCGTGGCGTGTAGGAGCAACTCTTGTTCGTCGCGCGCAGCCGTATCCGGCAGCGTCTTGAGCAGCTCAAGAGCCGTGGTGAGGTGATCAACTGCTTCGATATTTGCGGAGCGCCGGATGGCTCTTTCCCCTGCCCTTTGCCAGTATGGAATAGCCTGCTCTAACAGACCGGCCTCAGTAAAATGATGACCCAAGAGTTCCGGGGACGTTTCAGTCGTCCCGGGAAAGTGTTCCTCTAATACTTGGGCAATATCCCGATGGTATTTCTGACGGGTGGTTTTCAATAATGATTGGTAAACTCCTTCCTGGATTAGCGCATGCTTAAAGATATAGGTTGACTCTGGATATATCCCTCTCTCATATACAAGCTCCGAATCCTTTAAAGCCGACAGATGGGACAACAATTTCTGATTCGGAAGATCCGTCACCCTCTCGATTAGATCATGGCTGAACTCCCTCCCAACGACTGAACCCGCCTGAATTAGGCCTTTAGCTTCCTCAGACAGAGAGTCTACCCGAGCCATGATGACATCTTGTACCTTTGCCGGTATGCTCACAGTCTGGATTTCTTTTGCGATGCGATAAATGTTATCTTTTTTCTCTATAATCTTTAGATCCTTGAAAGATTTGATGAACTCTTCGATGTAAAAAGGGACTCCTTCCGTCTTCTCCAGGATCAACTCCTCAAGAGCAGGTTCAATATCTTGCGTACCCAAAAGGTGGGTAACCATGGAAAGGCTTTCCCGGTTGGAAAGCCTGTTTAAGTTCACCTGGCTGTGATACGACTTACTGCCCCAGGTGTGTACAAACTCCGGTCGGTATGTAAATATCAAAAGTACCTTTGACCCTGGTATATTACCCAGAAGATACTTCAAGGATTCCTCGGAGCTTTTATCAATCCAGTGCGGGTCCTCAATGGCCATTATCAAGGGACGAATCTGCGAACCTTTAAGGACGATTTGCTTTAATGCATCTAAGATCCGGGCTTTCTTAGCTTCAGGGCTCATGGGTGTGTTGTCGATACCGCTGTCCTTGACTGATAGCAGTTCCAGAAGATATGGAAGCGTAGCAGCTTCATCTGCTGCCAATATTTGCAGTCCTTTTTTGACTTTTTCCCTGATTATTGAATCCCCATCCCTCTCACCAATGTCGAAGTTTGACTTCAAGATGTCGATGAACGGATGATAGGCCACGCTCCTGCTGTAGGAGAGGCACTTACCTTCTAAAAAGGTCACGTCTTCATGGGCTACGGCCTTTCTGAACTCATACAAGAGCCTGGATTTACCAATCCCAGCCTCGGCCATTATCGAAACGGCCTGGCCCCTGCCTGTTTTGGACCTCTCAAATGCATCAAGCAAAAGCTCAAGCTCTCGCTCCCTTCCGACAAAGGGTGTGAGGCCCCGCTCGGCGCTGACGTCAAACCTGGTCCTCCTTGTACTGGGAGCTATTACACGGTAAACATTCATTGGCTTTTCCTTGCCCTTGACCTCCCTCTCACCTAAGGCTTCAACTCGAAAGAGCCCTTCGGTGAGCTTGAATGTCTCCGCGGTCACATAAGTAGCCCCGGGCTCTGCAAGCCCCTCCATTCTGGATGCCAAATTCACCGTATCTCCAACCGCCTTGAACTCAACCCTGAGATCATTTCCCATGGTGCCCACAACCACGGGGCCTGCATGGATACCAATCCGCATTTTGAGAGGCGGAATATTTTCTCTCTCTTGTTGAATTTTATCATTGAATCTCGCCATTTCCCGGTGGATTGCCAAACTCGACCGGATTGCCCGCTGAGGAGCGTCCTCTAATGCAATGGGAGCTCCAAAAAGGGCCATAACACCATCACCTGTCATCTCATTGACTGTACCTTCATAGTCATGAACTTTGTGAATCAGGATTTCATAAACCTGATCCATGATGGAATAAGCTCTCTCAGGTCCCACCTTTTCAGAAAGTGAAGTAAATCCCTCCAGGTCGCAAAACATCACGGTAACCTGCTTGCGTTCCCCTTCAATTCGGTCTTTTTGAGACAGTATCTTTTCTGTTAGACCCTTGGGAAGATACTTCTGGATTTTTTCTATTTTTTCGTCAAAGGACAGGTCTTTTGGAGATTTTTCTGCAGGAACTTCTAATTTGTGGCCGCACTCACCGCAGAATTTGAACTGAGGCGGATTTGGTAGGTTGCAGCTTGGGCAAATTCTTTCTAATTTGGTACCACACTCACCACAAAACTTTGTGCCTTCGGGATTTTCATACTGGCATTTCGGGCATTTCATTTTTATGCCCTCCAATAATGGTTATGCAGTTTGAATGATGTTGAGCAAAAGCATGCTGGTGAACTTGAAATATCGCAAATATGATTTTGTGTCAAATCAGAGGATATACAATATGATGGGGTTT
>CAMYLW010000449.1:2455-3304 GCA_947259475.1 Thermodesulfobacteriota bacterium | reverse complement strand
TTTTTGGTCTCATTAATATCATAATTGGATTATTAATTCTAACGACAATCAAGACAGTTGGGTTGAAATCACTTCAAAGTGAAAAACAAATCTCTGTATTCTTCCTTTTCCTCTTGACAATGAATAGAGGTTAGTATATTTTCTGACTATAATTATAGTCAACTAAAAAAGAGGTCTGATTATGAAAATCTTGTCTCTGTCAGAGGCTAAAATGAAACTCAGCGAATTGGTTGAGGCCGTTTACTCGACAGATGAGGAAATCGTCATCACAAAGAACGGCCGACCGGCCGCAGTCCTAGTAAGTCCAGAGGAGTTCGAGAGCTGGAAAGAAACAATTGAGATAGCATCCTCCCCCGATTTAATGGAGGAAATCAAGCAGGGGCTTGCGGCCCTCAAAAAGAAGAGGAAACTTTACACGCTGGAAGAGCTGTTCGACTAGCCCATGGGTCAGCAAACCATTAAGCAGAACCGGCTTAGGATTCCTGAGGAGACGGCTGATTTCATAAGTAGCCTGCATCCGGAGATCAAGAGAAGGGTGAAGGCGGCCCTGAAGGCTATTCTATCCGATCCTGATATAGGCAAATCACTTCGGAGTGAGCTGGAGGGATTAAGGAGCTTCAGGGTTGGCCGATTCAGAATCATCTACCGCAAGCCATCTGGAGGTATTATCGACATCGTAGCCATTGGGCCCCGCAAATACATCTACGAAGAAACCTATCGCCTTGTTAAGAAGTAGAAAGTAGCCAGAATCCAGGATTTAGCGGTAAACGGTGAACAGTTAAAGGTAAATAGTTGTCGAGGTTCCAGCATCTCAAATCCCTTAATCCCTCAATTCCTCAACCCCAAATT
>CAMYLW010000449.1:0-2430 GCA_947259475.1 Thermodesulfobacteriota bacterium | reverse complement strand
AGATGATGAGAATTTAATTTCTTTGTTAATTTTTCGTTTTTTTAGTGCCGGGTGTATCAGAGCTGGCTTTGTGTATTGACCTAGGGCAAGGCAACGAGTAATCTGCGAAGATTGCTTGTGACCGTTGCGCTCGAGTGAGAAATGCAGAGAGGGGAGTTGATGAACAAAAAGATCAGAGTAGTACAGTACGGACTGGGACCTATTGGTTGCAGAAGTGTTCAGTATCTCACAGATAGGAGCCATCTTGAGCTTGTGGGAGCTATTGATTCCGATCCGCAAAAGGTTGGTGTTGATGTTGGTGAACTGGCTGAGCTCTCCGAACCTCTCGGGCTCCGTATCACCGCCGATTCAGCGTCTGTGCTGAGAGAAGTAGAAGCAGAAGTTGTCGTGCTGACAACTACATCCAGTCTGGAGCAGATTCGACCCCAGGTACTGGAAATTATCTCCTGCGGCAAGAATGTGGTTTCCACCTGCGAAGAGCTCATGTATCCGTGGCTAACCAGCCCTAAACTGGCCGAAGAGATTGATTTGGCCGCCCGAGAGCAAGGGGTCTCCGTTTTGTCCACAGGGGTGAATCCCGGCTTTCTTATGGATTTCTTGCCCCTGGTGATGACCGGCGTCTGTCGAGATGTGGAAAAGGTGACGGTGGAACGCATCCAGGATGCGCAGTTTAGAAGATTGCCTTTTCAAAAGAAGATTGGCGCGGGGCTTACAGTGCGAGAATTCGAGGAGAGAGTAAAAGCAGGCAATTTGAGACATGTTGGGCTGACTGAGTCTATGCATCTCCTTGCTTCTGGATTAGGGTGGAGACTGGACAAAACCGAGGACAATGTCGAGCCTGTCATCGCTTCTCAGGAAGTTACCACCGCCAATCTTACCATCGAGCCGGACAAGGCGCTTGGGGTCAACCAGATCGGCAGGGGCTACATTGGAGACAAAGAGGTGATAACACTGGTGTTTCGGGCCACCATAGGGGAGCCGAAACCACGTGACCGAGTTCTTATCCAGGGAACTCCCAGTATAGATATGGCCATCGAAGAAGGTGTTAACGGAGATACGGCCACCTGTGCCATAATAGTCAATGCCATACCTGTGGTAATTCAGGCCCCGGCCGGGCTCAGAACGATGGCTGATATTAATCCGATTTCATTTTTCAAATGAAATCGGGTAATTGAGGTATTTAACTATTAGTAGGAGGAACATGTTTTCAATTCGAGAAATAATCGACATTGCCATCAAGATCGAGAAAAACGGTGAGAGCTTCTACCGCGAAGCAAGGGAAAAGATCTCAAATCCAGCGCTCAAGCCGGTTCTTCTTTTTTTGGCTGATCAAGAACACGAGCATGTCAAGTGGTTTGAAAAGCTCAAAGCCAGGATGAAGACGACAGATGGGAACCAGAAAGTGGCAGAGATTAGTGAATCAATGCTTCAGAGTCTGGTAGGTGATCAAACGTTCTCCCTCGATGATGCGAGTTTATCGGAGCTGGACAGCGTGGAAGAGCTGATTGAGCTGGGCATCGAGTTAGAGAATGATACCATTCTTTTCTATCAGATGCTTCAGACGTTTATCGAGGATTCTGATACCCTGAAGGAGTTGGATGAAATCATTGCAGAGGAAAGCCGGCACATTGAGATCTTGAGGGAGTATGTGGGGTGAAAGAATATTCCGCTTGACAGCCGTGTTCGAAGAGTTTAACTTATTGCTAACAAATATGTTAGCAATAGCGTTTGCTAACGTAACCGTTAACGGCCAACTATATAAGGTGTTTAGCGATGGCAAGTAAAACATTGGGATTCAGACTCCCAGAAGAGACCTGGAAGAAATTGGAGGCCGAGGCTCAAAGTAAAAGTGTATCCATGACGGATCTAGCTCGGCAAAAAGTGATGCTTTCGACGGATTTTGAAGGACCAGTCCAAAAGCTATTTGATCATTACAGTACCACGCTCAATATCTCCAGGCATGAGGTATTTGAGGCAATTTTGACAGACTACGTTGCCATGCACCAGGCGCATTTTGATATTTGGGGTCCTGGTAAGCTGATACTAGAGGAGTTTGTTTTTACCGAAAAAGGACTAATGCGGGGACAGGAGTTATTCGAGGTGAGAAAAGCTGTCCACGCCCGGGAATTCAAGAGGGAAAAGGTCAAAATATTATTGGAAGAAGAACAAAAGGTGGGTCGAGACGGAATGAGCAAAGAGGACAGGGAATGGCTCAATGCCAATCTCCATCTAATCCACGTTCCTCATGGCAAGGGTTTACCGAAAAAATCAGCTTCTCAGTGGATATCCAAACTAGGGAGACAGAAAAAGGAGTAGGATAAAAATGCACAAATGGTTTTTCATACTAATTCAATTAGGTTGAATGAGAAAGTCTATTGTAACTGTTCGGCAGGGTTGTTTTTTGAAAAAGTTGGAAATTTTTTTTCTGAA
>CAMYLW010000448.1:2503-4841 GCA_947259475.1 Thermodesulfobacteriota bacterium | reverse complement strand
AGGGTTGAGCGACCAGGAAATTGCCAGGATGTGCGACATAGCTGCTGACGTTGACTACGGGACCTTTGAAGGAGCAGGTTTCCGGTTTTTTGCTGACACATGGAAACCGGGAGAAGAAGGCTGCTGCAGCCTCCACGTCCGACCAAGAAAATGAGGCTAACGGGGCAAGGCATAAGGTAGAGACCGTAATCGAATCACCGCCAGCACCAACCGGCCGCTCAATGCTACTAAAAAAAAGATAATTGAGACAAATGCTCAAATAGGTTGTATTTTCATTCTTAAGCCAGACTCAGATTCTTCAATTCAATCGGCACGGTGGAAGATATGAAGCTACAGGAGCAGAAATTGAAGAGAGTTGTGATCATGTTAGCCGTTGGCCTGTTATTTGTTCTGCCCTCTGCAGCATGGGGAGATGACGCACAGAACTATGTAACCGCAGGATTTGGATTCTATTTTTATACAGGAGACATTGCGAGAGAGACTCAACTTGATGGGGCCGTCATTGGAGAGCTTTCATATGGACGATACTTTCATCCAAACTTTGTTCTGGAAACTGGCGTAGGCTATATTCATGATGATCATGATGGGGACGAACTCCAGGGATGGCCCTTCACCCTGACAGCTATAGGCGTCTATCCTGTAGAAAAAGTTCGCCTTTTGGGAGGGGTGGGCATGGGAGTGTATCCTATGAATTTTGACGGCGAAATAAACAACGTTATTATTCACGGCGAGGACACTGTTCTCGGAGGCCACGTGTTGATGGGCTGCCATTGGTATCTCCGACCCTCGGGTTTCATCGGGCTGGAAGGAAAGTACCTATTTATAGAGAAAGCAAAATTCGAGGATGAAAAGGTTGAACTCGATGGCTTTACCATGATATTGAAACTTGGTTTCAGATTCTAGTCATACTAAGAGGCCGTGTTTTGCTGTATTGTTAGGTCGTCAACTTTCCCATTCTAATGAAATAATTCCACATTACCGCCTACAACTCGCCCGCGGGCGCCCCTATCTATTTTTATCAGTCGAAAAAAGCAGTTGACTTGGCCTCAGAAATTTTATAGTATTTAAGCAACTACTAAAATGAGAGGCCTTAATGAAAACCAAACAAGCGGAATTATTTAAGATTTTAGGTGTTGATTCCCGCATAAGAATCATCGAGCTTTTGAAGCAAAGAGGGCCTCTGGGTGTCAATGAGATGTCGAAGAGCCTGGGGATCACACCTTCCGCCGTTTCGCAACACCTCAAGATTCTCAAGCACGCTGGCCTGGTCAGGAACGAGCGCAAGGGCTACTGGATACCGTATCAGATAGACCCGGTTGCTCTAGAAGAGTGTGGGGAATTGCTTGCCAAGATCTGTACCTGCGGCTGTAAGGGAACCGGGGGGTTTTCTGAAGAGGAGCTTAATGGGGCCAAGGATAAGGTTGATCTTCTCCAAAAATACGAAGAGGAACTTGAGGCAGAGCTTCAGAGAGTGCAAAGTCGAATTGAGGAACTAGGGAGGGAGTGAAACATCCGGACTAGTCTCTTTTTTTGGCCAAGCATTTTAGTATTTACTAAATTACTTGAAAGAAAACACTCAGACAAAGGAGGTGATAAAAGTGGCCAAAAAAGAGAAAAATGATTGCGGATGTGGTTGCCTGCCTTTGAAGAAGAAAGGCAGCAGTGAGTTGAAGCCGGAGGCTAAAAAGTCCAAAAAATCAAAGAAGTAAATAACTCCGGAACACCAAAGTTCAACCTATAATGCGGGTCACATCTTAAGTTTTGTCTTTAGGCGCAATATTCTTCATGCTTAAGATGTGACCCCTGTTTCAGCCCGGATATTTCATGAATCACTTGCTGCGACCACGGATATGGCCGCCCTTCCTGGCGTCCTCGGATGTCGACCCCTGCGACGTACCGTTCAGGTACGCCTCGGGACCAACACCCTGTGGTTGCCAGGTGGCACGTCCATCTTCGCGGTCTCGCGACAGCCATTCATGAAATATCCGGGCTAGATAGCATGTACAATATGGAAAAGTCTATGGGTCAAATCCTCAAAAGACTTGCAATCCCCTCTGTTAGTCATGGGGGAATGACTAGAGCACTGTTACCTTTCCTGATTCCATGGCTCATGGTGTCTTGCGGGACTCAAAGTTCGGAGGAAAAGGGCTCAGAAGTGCGCTTCCGAGAGATGGCTGTGGAGTCGGGCGCTGTATCAAAGATGTTGACTTTGGTTTCCCCCAGCCACGTGCCGCCTGAAAGACATCTCACTCCCGCCCAGCAATTCCTCTTCACGTATCTGGCTCGCTCAAATCCGGCTGACTTGGTCGTCACGCAGCCACACAGCCAGGGAAATTGG
>CAMYLW010000448.1:0-2430 GCA_947259475.1 Thermodesulfobacteriota bacterium | reverse complement strand
ACACAGCCAGGGAAATTGGCGGATTGAGAAGATCTTTATGCTGGATAATTGCGTGGCGGTGCAGATGACTGAGGGGCACTACCTGGAGACACTTTTCTTTATTCAGTACAGTGAGGGCTGGCGACTCAAGGCCCGCATTCGTCCCCAGGATCACGAGTAGTTGGTTAACAGTGAGCAGTAAGCGGTGAGCGGTTTACACCAATATCTTTGAATCTGCTAAACCACTTACCGTTTACCCTTCTACAGTGGCTGCAAATATTGGCTGATCATAGAATGTTCACCTGCAGGTGCGGCAAGCAGGGGCTTGTCCACTTTCTGACTTTCCAAATAATCGTTGAGGTGGAATTTGCCACCATCCAGGTAGTGAATCTCTCCACCTGCAGCCTCCAAGAGAATCAAACCTGCAGCCAGATCCCAAATATGATCGTATTTCAACAAGGCTGCCTCGGCCCGGCTTGAAGCCACATAGCCGAGGTGAGCTGCGGTGCACCCCAAATTTCTGATCTTGCCAGGGAAGGTAGAAGCAAACTCGTTGTGAAAGCGGGAGTAGGTAAGCAATACTGATTCGTTGCTCGCTATTACTTCCGGTTCAAGGGTGATCGTTTTGTCGTTGACCATGAGCTGTCGTCCAGCCAAAGCCTTATAGATGTCGCCGGTAACCGGCATGTAAAACATCCCAAGGATAGGCCAGAAGTTTTTGAAAAGAGCCAGGGATACTCCCCAGATGGGAATGCCCGCCTGGTAATTTGCGGATCCATCCATGGGGTCAGCTATCCACTGAAAACCGCGTTCGCCATGGCGGTATGCGGTTTGATCGTCACCCTCACCGAGAAGGTGATGTTCTGGATAGCGCTCCGCTATGGTGGTGCCAAGGAACTCGCGGATGGCCAGTTCGGCCTCAGTTACCAACTCTTCGTCGAACTTGAACTGCGGATCGCCACGGCCATAGTATTTGAGGGCGAGCTCTCCGGTCTGCTTCACCAAGCTTTCAGCAAATTCAAAAAACTCATGGACCTCACCTTTCTCCTTCTTGCTCATATATCCCCCTTTACTTATAAAGCAATACCCCTGCAATTCTGACAGAAAAACCGGTCAGAAAGCCAAAAGAAAAAAATGAACAATGAGAGTGAACTTGATCCAAGGATGATTTGGGCTGAGGATCCGACAACTCTCTGATCCGCGGAAGGGGAAAAATCTCTTACCATGAACGAATCATAGCACGAGCACCAGCGTGCACCAAGCCAAATTTGTTTAAGCT
Source organism: Thermodesulfobacteriota bacterium (assembly GCA_947259475.1). Classification (GTDB taxonomy): domain Bacteria; phylum Desulfobacterota; class Syntrophobacteria; order BM002; family BM002; genus BM002. The sequence continues at coordinate 1,172 of CAMYLW010000448.1, read as the reverse complement.
AGGAGTGCTTTTTTTTGATGAGATCTTTGACTTTCTGCGGGGTCTTACCGTTGGCCAACAGTGCTTGGCGGATGCTTCTGTCCATGATCCAGGACGGCCTGCGTGCAATCAATTGAATAACCTCTGGCGGGGTAAGTTGTGAGCGGGAAAGGTGCAAAACCAAGGACCGAGGAACTTTCGGCTGTTGCATAAGCCGGATAAGAGCGCGCTTGTCTTTGTCTGTGAGCACAGTAAGTTCTCTGAGCACTCTCCCTTCAGTGCTGAGCAAAATCATTTGGGTCTCACCGTCAGAGAGTCTCTGGAAAGATCTGCGAAAGGACTCTCGTGCCTTGTTGCGGACTTCCCGCGGCAGGTTAACATTGGTCATGACCCGTTTTAGTTCCACGAAAGGTAGATAGTCAAGGATCCTACAGGCGACACTGAAGGGGGTGTGAGGATTACTCAGTAACCTCCTCTTGATGGTATGGCTGGCATACCATTTGGGGGTGCGACTCAATTTTTCAATGAGATATTGTGTCCGGGCGCGGTCGATGAGGACGAGGACCTCCGCCTGAGTAATCTTAGGGTTTTCCAGGAAGGCTTCAAAGACCTCGTCATTGCCGTCTGACAAAATAAGTTGAAATGACTCTGGCGGAGCAAGGCGGGCAAGGTGACGGCGAAGCCCGAGAGGGAGCCGCGGCCAGGTCTTCAGATATTCAGTCTGCCAGGTCTCAGATTCGAATGTCTGATCTTCGAGCTGCATAGCAGATACTTTTGCAGGTGGAAAAAAGCGCGATATCAAAAAGGTTTTGCTGGTGACACCTCTAACAAGCAACAACCGTGCCCATTCCAGTATCTATCTACATAGGACTGCAGCAGAAATCAGCGTTCAGGTGAAAGCCCATGAGAAGAAGATCTCATTGACTACGTTACAGTTGGGAAATGATTTTTTATCTTGACAAGAAACAGCGTCTTTGGTTAGGTTAAATTAGTTTTTTCGGCTAGTGTATTTTGAGCAAACTACCTTTTAGGCGCACCCTCACAATTTTGGGGGCATCAACAATCCTGTATTAGTACCCATTCAACGAGAGACTTGTTTACTGAGAATACGCTGAGGGGTCTTAGCGGTTTCGTTCTAGCTGTCAGCAGACAACAGGCAGCTATTCATTTCGCAATTCGCATTGCGCATTTAT
>CAMYLW010000447.1 GCA_947259475.1 Thermodesulfobacteriota bacterium | reverse complement strand
GCTGGATCAAGAAATTCTGGCCACCAAGCAAAAGGTCATCCTCTTTGCTTCTTTAATATTTCTCGTTGTTACCGCCATCGTGGCCGGTTGCCTTCTTTACTTTGTTAACCGGCCAATCAGGCGATTGGTTTCGGCTACCAAACAGATTGCCAACGGCTATTACGATCAGGAATTAATAGCTATTACCCAAGATGAAATCGGCCACTTGGCCCGTTCCTTTGATGAGATGCGGCTCAATATCAGGGACAAGGCCCTCGCATATCAGAAAAGCAAAGAGGAATACCAGACCCTATTCGAAGAAGTCCCCTGTCAGATCAGTGTGCAAGATCGGGACTTCCGCATTATCCAAGTAAACAGAGTCTTCCAAGAGCGGTTTGGGGATCGACTCGGGGAATACTGCTATCGAGCCTACAAGGGGAGGGATGAGGTCTGCGCCGTCTGTGCAGTTGAAGACACATTTCAGGATGGCGAGCCCCACTTCAGCGAGGAGGTGGCGCTGGGCAAGGATGGTACCCCAGTTCACATGCTGGTTTCAACTTCTCCCATTTTCAATGAAGAGGGTGAAGTGATGGCCGCCATAGAAATGTCAACGGACATCACCCAGGTTCGGCTACTGGAGGAAGAGCTGAAACGCTCGGAAGAAAAGTACCGGACCCTATTCAACAGTGACCCCAACCCGATCTTTGTGTTGGATCTCAATACCTTAGAAATACAGGACGCCAACGAACGGACTTTAAAGTCCTACAGCTACGAGAAGGAAGAGTTGATAGGAAAGAGCTTTCTGGATTTGGCCGAACCCCTGGAGTGGGATCGCCTCAGGAAAGTCTCCTGGGATAAGGAGGGTGCGGTCTTCAAGGTGAAACACCACACACAAAACGATGAGTCTATTGTGGTGAACATAAGATTCTCCAGCCTCAAAGATCTGGGACAAGATACGGTGATCGTCACCACCTCCGATGTGACCGAAAGAGTAAAGAGCGAAGAGCAGCTCATTCAAGCGAGCAAAATGGCCACTCTGGGCGAGATGTCCGCTGGCGTTGCCCATGAGTTGAATCAGCCCCTTTCAGTGATAAAGACCTCTGCAAGCTTTCTGGCAAAGAAGATAGATCGGAACGAGCCTGTGGTTCCTGAGATTCTGAGAGAGCTGGCGGAGGAGATGGACAGTCAGGTGGATCGAGCCTCTCTCATTATCAACCATTTGCGCCAATTTGGCCGTAAAACAGATATTCGCAAGGTTAACGTGCAACTAAATGACTGTATCTCAGGGACCTTTACGGTTCTCGGGCGCCAGCTGGAGGTACATGGTATCGAGGTAGATCTTTCCCTCGATGAAGCTCTGCCGCCCATTAGGGGAGATCGAAATCGGCTGGAGCAAGTCTTTCTTAATCTGATAATGAATGCCCGTGACGCCATGGACGAAAAAGAAGAGATACCTGGCCAAGATGTTGAAAAAACATTAAAAATTTCATCGCAAACAGAAAATAATGAGGTAGTGGTGGAAATATCCGATACCGGATTAGGCATGAGTGAAGCGGTGAAAGAGAAAGTATTTGAACCCTTCTTTACCACCAAGCCCGTGGGAAAAGGGACCGGACTCGGCCTTTCCATAAGCTTTGGCATAGTGCGGGATTATGACGGGACCATCGAGGTGGAAAGCGAAGAGGGGCGCGGAACCAAGTTTACCATAAGGTTCCCAGCCTCTGTAGAAGGGGAAAGCCAAGAACCGTTGGAGGTAATTGGTGGCTGAGGCCAACCTGCACCACGTCCTTTTGATTGACGACGAAGAGGGTATCCGCAAGGTCATGTCCATTGCCCTTAGGGATGCCGGCTATGTGGTGTGGATTGCCCAGAGCGGTGAGCAGGGACTGGAAATCTTCAGGCGTGAGCTGCCGGCGCTTGTGATTACGGACATAAAGATGCCGGGGATGGACGGCATCGAGGTTCTGCGGCGTATCAAGGCAATGGCGACCGACTCGGAAGTCATAATTATTACCGGCCATGGTGAGATGGAACTGGCCATCAGCGCCCTGCAACTGGAGGCCTCGGATTTTATTACCAAACCGATTCATGATGAGGCTCTGTTTGTAGCTCTGAGGCGCGCTGAGGAAAAAATCTCTCTAAAGAGGCAACTACGTGACTACACTGAGAATCTAGAACGGAGAGTGAAGGAGGCTACCGCTGAAGTCCTGCGAATAAGCGATTTTCAGGCCAATCTCATCGACAACTCCCTTGATGGCATTGTGGCCGGCGATGCCGACAGAAAAGTCGTCATTTTCAACACCAGCGCCCAGAGGTTGACTGGTTATGGGGAAGAAGAGGTGGTGGGTCAACTAACTCTTGAAGATCTCTACGAAAAAGAGCTGGTTGATCATTGGCTTAGCCGCCAGAGTCAAAAGGGCGAGCCCTCAAGCGAGGACTTGAGTGCTCATCAAGACACGA
>CAMYLW010000446.1 GCA_947259475.1 Thermodesulfobacteriota bacterium | reverse complement strand
GCTTCTGTCAAAGAGAAAAATGGTTATGATTCGATTTCTTTTCCTTCGTGTCTGCATATCTTACTTCTATATGTGGGGGCAGACATGCGGGCCGGAAAAATTTAGATATCTCGCGAGGTGGCTAGTTCTCAAGAAATTTCGACATGATGTGCATATCTTGAGTTCTAGGGGACAACCAAGACTTCACATCTATAGCAAGATGTTAACTCTTTGGATTGATGTTAAGCACACATGATGTAGCACTGGCTGAAGCTAAACCCTTGACTGGAACTGTTAGAATCAGCCTCCTCCCCTGCTTACATCACCTGATACACCCAGACCTGACGGGGCACATCCGACTCCTGCTTGGAAAATGCTCGGTGAGAATCACTTTCAACCAACTTCCATCTCCCGGCAGATTCCAGTTCTGCCTGCCTTTCCTTGAATCCCAGGGCTGCATGCGCATCAGACCGTTGCGAGAATATGATGTGTCCCTTGGGCTTGGTGATACGAACCAGCTCGTCAAGGGAACTGGCCGGCGCATGACCAAAGGTAAAAACCCCCACACAGACCACCGCTTCAAACGAATCATCGGGAAACGCCAGGGACTCACCCAGCACCATCTGATAGAGTTCCCCGTATACCTTCTTGTCTCGGGCTTTCTCAAGCATCCCTTCTGATAGGTCAATGGCCACTAGATTCCGGTACCCCTCATGATACAAACACTGTCCCACCATGCCAGTTCCAGCCCCCGCATCGAGAATCCTGGCTTCTTTAGGCACATACTTCGTTACGCAACCCGTAACTATCTGGGGGGCCGTCCAGCCGTAGTCTTCCTCCAGTTCACTGTCGTAATCCTTGGCCCACTGGTTGTAACGCTCACACAGTTCCCTGTTGTCTTTCGAGGAGTAGATCCACTTGAGTCTATCCTTCTCGTCCATCACCACTCCTTTACATCTGGCAGGAAAAGAGAAACAATGATAATTTCAGACCTAACGGAATCCCAAGTCAGGAGTTTTCATCAGCATGTGCATTCGTTTTTTCAAGACCAGTTTTACTTGTTGGCCCTCCTCAAAGATTCCTTTGTGCTGGGGATCGGATTCGTCTACATATACGGTTTGATCTCCAACGGCAATTGTAAGCCGCATGATCGAACCGATGTACATGGCAAACTCCACCCTCCCTTCAAGGACATTCTCCCTATCAGACAATTCTTTTTCCGCGCTTACAATATCTATTGATTCCGGCCTTACCACCGCCTTTAGTCTGTCCCCAACAGATACTGGAAAAGGAGGAATTTCCACCTTAAGATTTGTTTGAGAGATTTTGAAGGTCATCTTGTCCCCAGAAAGATCAATGACTTCTCCAGGAAAAAAGTTGATATGACCAATGAAATTAGCCACAAATTCGTCGACGGGTTGCTCATAGACCTTGGTGGGAGGGCCAATCTGTTTTACTATGCCGTGGTCCATTACCACCAGCAGGTCGGAGATGGACATGGCCTCCTCCTGGTCATGGGTCACAAATATGACTGACAACCCAAGCCTCCGCTGGAGCTTCCGAACCTCCTCCCGCATGGAAACGCGAAGGTTGGCATCCAGGTTGGACAGAGGCTCATCCAGAAGGAGGATTTTGGGGTGGAGGCTTAGGGCTCTGGCAAGGGCCACCCGCTGTTGCTGGCCGCCGGATAGTTCGTGGGGCTTTCTATCCCCCAGGCCGTCCATCTGAACCAGGGCAAGAAGCCGTTCAACTTCTGCGTCGATCTCCTGTTTCGACTTTTTCCTTACCCGCAAGCCAAAGCCGATATTATGGGCAACCGTCATGTGAGGGAAAAGAGCATAAGCCTGGAAGACCATGGCGGTATCACGTCCGTTTGGAGGCATGTTTGTAATATCCTCACCGTCAAGGATGATCTGCCCTTCGTCCAATTCGGCAAAGCCGCTGATAGTTCTAAGCAGGGTTGTCTTGCCACAGCCGCTCGGCCCAACGAAGGTTACCAGCTTTCCTCGCTCCAGAGAAAATGAAATATTATTTACCGCTACGAGGTCGCCGAATCTCTTGGTAACGTTTCTTAATTCAAGAACTGGAGAATCATTTCCATTTGCCATATCTGCTATCCTGTCAGAAAATTGTAGTTTTGGTGTGGTGGGCGAGAAACTTTAGACCACCCAGACAGATCATGACCACGACGATGAGCATAACCGAAATGGCACACGCCATTCCGAGAAACCCCTCCTCGGCAACTGCAAGAATGTAAAGGGAGGCAAGATTGTTGCCCGGCGTAATCAGAAAGATCACTGCACTCACGGCGATCATGCCTACCATGAAGGTATAAACAAATCCAGCAGCGAGAGCCGAGCTGATTAGAGGGAGCACGACTCTGGTAAAGGTTCGAAAAGAGCTAGCCCCCATATCAATGGCAGCCTCTTCGATGGCAATATCTATCTGGTGGAGCTTGCCCACTCCC
>CAMYLW010000445.1 GCA_947259475.1 Thermodesulfobacteriota bacterium | reverse complement strand
AAAATAGGGTACGAGATGGAAGGAAAAGAAAGAAGGCTGCAACCCAGAGTAGAGGTCAGATGGCCGGTTACATTGTTGACCTCTGAAGGGGCGATCTCGGGGGAGACGCGAGATATAAGCATGCAAGGGGCTTTCATGTATTGCGAGAAGCCTATTCCCCTGTCTGAACGACTTGTATTAAGCGTGAAAGCTCCCGCTGCCTCCATGCAAGTTATGGCTCAAGTAGTCTGGGCCGACAACTCCAAAGATGACAATAAAGATGAACCGGCTGGAATCGCCGTCCGTTTCATCTGGTCTTGATAACTCTTCTTTAACCCCCCGGCAACATATTCCCCTTGGTCTCCCAAGTGGGCTAAACTTGTCAATCGAGATCGTCTGGAAGCAGACTTGCGCTTATGGTCTTTCCCTCGGGGATCACATCTTGCGGTTGAGACAAAGCTTTCCAGGCAACACCGTACTTGTTTCCAGCACTCCACAGTAGCCAGCCTCGGGCCTCTGACTCCTTCAGGGCTCGGAGCTGCTCGAGAACGTAGTCCTCGCTGAAGTTTTCGGCACCTAAGGGAAAAGCCGGAACCCAGGGCCGGAGAGTTGCCTCTGAATCGGCTAATAGGCCAGAGAATCTCCGACACGTTTCCGAAACTAACAACTATCTTTTGGCCGATCATCTGGATATCCTCGGAACGGTCCCAAGCGATAATTCCAAAGACATCAACGGCCAACAGGACCTTGTAAGGAGCCAGTTCTTTGCGGGCTCGGGCCAGGAAGTTTGTAATGATTTCGTATCTAGGAGTCATGTGCTCATCAAGGCTTGAGCTGGTATACTCGATTTTATCCGTGGTAGGAAATCGGATGTAATCGAACTGAATTTCATCCACTCCCATTTCCGCCAACTCTTTGGCTATGCGTAGATTGTATTCTTGCACGACAGGATGTGCCGGGTCCACCCAAGCGATCTTGCCGTTATCCTCAAACAAGTCTCCTGTTGCCATGCTGCGCAGGGTAAGCTCGGGTCTACTCGTTGCCAGGAGTTGATCATAGAAGAGCACCAACCGCATCCCAACATGTATTCCCCTCTTGTGCAGGTAATGAATCAATTTTGCTAGATCTCCAATAACCGGATTCTCATTTGCACCTATCTCGCTGGCCAGATTCACTTTCGACCTATAAGAGAGCATTCCTGTCATATCTTTGCCATCCAGAATCACAGTGTTACCGCCTGCAGCAACTAGTTCATCCACCAGTCTTTTCATTTTATGGGTGGCCATGGAATAGCGGTTCACATAAATGCCCTTGGCCTCGAAATCTACCTGTTTGGGAATTGTCTTTGCTGCTACTGGAGTAGATCGGACCAGAGGTATGAGCAGGCGCTGATTTGGACGGATCAAAGACCCCTGTATCCCATTCAGCACCATTATCTTTTCGATTAAATCGCTGACGTTTAATTCCTCTGACAGAGGTAAATATCGGCGGGCAATTTTATACAGTGACTCCCCAGGCGAAACCCAATGCACCACATCAGTATCTTTTTGAATACTTTCCGCTGAAGCTACATCTGCGAAAAGTACCAAATGAGCCATAAAGAGCACCAAAAGATATACGAGAATCTCCCTAAATAGTTTACGTATACGCATGTTTACACTCAACATTTTCAGCCGGTTCACACTTGAGATGACGATCTTGGGTGAAAAAAGAGCAATGATCATGCCGAAATATCTGTGTAGGTGTCCGTTTTCATAAATTTTTGTCGCTACAAGGGAGAGTCCAGAGTGAAATGGAAAGACAGAGGAAAAGGAATTCCAAGCCAAATAATACGCTGAAGGCGGAACCAAAATGTTGGGTTTCAGATTTCAGTGTTCAGGATTCAGCTTTTATTCTCTTCCCTGACACCTGATACCTGAATGACTCCCGCGTGAAGGAAAGACTCTTAATGCCAGGGGGTAGATTCTTTACTAAAGCTCCTCTGAAGCGGGACGGGGGATGCGCTCGCGCCGTTGAATTCCGCTACGCGGACCCGCCCGAAGGCGAGATTCAACAGGGCGAGCTAGAGCATTTTCACTTGAACAGGAGGGGTTAACATAATAGTGTAAGCGATTCGGGAAAATTTCTGCAACGGTAGGTGTGAATATGGTTGATAGTTCCACTTCTGGCAAAGAGAACCAAGATACCCGTATTATTGTTAAAGATGGCATGAAGGCAGCTTGGCCAATCTGCCTCGGCTATTTCCCCATAGGATTGGCATTTGGGGTGCTGTCACAGAAAGCCGGGCTCAGTCCCTTGGAAATTGGCCTAATGTCTCTGCTGGTTTTTGCCGGGAGTTCTCAGTTCATAGCCGTTTCAATGCTCAGTAGTGGCGCCACGGCGCTGTCGATCGTGGCAACCACTTTTGTCGTCAACCTGAGACATTTACTGATGAGTTCGTCCCTGGCAGTCTACCTTCGTCCTGTAAGCAGGGCCTGGGCTGCACTTTTTTCCTACGGCGTTACCGACGAAAGCTTCGCAGTTAATCTGACGAGGTTTAGGAATGGTCACTGGGATTGGCGTCAAGCCATGGTGGTTAATCACACCGCTAATGCAGCGTGGATTGCCAGCAGCATCCTAGGAGCTTTTGGCGGCCAGTTCATTCCGGCCGGAGCCTTTGGTATTGATTACGCCCTCATTGCCATGTTTCTTTGCCTCTTGGTTTTTCAACTCAGAGGGCGGCTGTACGCAATTACCGCGGTCATTGCTGGCGTTCTGGCGGTAGCCCTGGCGGTGCTGGTTCCCGGCAATGGCTACATCGTTATCGCTTCAATCTTGGCTGCCACCATTGGTGTGGTCTTCCGGCGTTTACTGTTTACAACTTAGGAATTGGTCAACTGTTTACTGACGCTCCTGGTTCTCAGAACAAAGAACCTGCACATAGGATATTACCTATGATTGACAGCAAATATCTCCTGCTGGTGCTGGGCATGGGGTTAGTAACCTATATCCCGCGTTGGTTTCCCATTTTTCTGCTGTCACGGCGCAAGCTGGCACCATGGTTTTCTGAGTGGTTGGATCTGATACCGGTTGCCATTCTGAGTGCCTTGGTCATCCCAGAACTGGTGACCAGCGGTGATCCGCGC
>CAMYLW010000444.1 GCA_947259475.1 Thermodesulfobacteriota bacterium | reverse complement strand
GAAACATCCGGGCTAGTAAGGAAGCGGGTATAATGGATTTTCTCGAGATTACCAGATACGGAAACACTGTCGAGGACTATCTGATCTCTGCCGCAATTGTTGTGGCGAGCCTGTTTGTCTCGAGATGGATGTATGCCATCTTGCGCAGAACAGTCTGTGAATGGGTGTTTGCAATTCAAGATGTCCTTGAAAAACAAAACCTCCACAGGTTGTCCAATCTCACCACAGTTCTCATTCCAATAGCTGCATTTTATGTGGCCAAAAACCGGTTGACAATTGACGAGGAGGTTTCAGCCTGGCTCAATATCGCAGTGGTAATCTCGGGCCAAATTGTTTTCCTGCTCATTGTGAGCAGTATTCTCGAACCCCTCGCAGAGGTTTTAATAATCAAATCCATGAAAAGCGTAGAGGGGCGGGAAACAAAATTCCTGCAAGCTCAAAAGGAGACGATAGAAAAAGTTCGAAAGCACATAAGAGGGCTGACTGGAGTTTTCCTTCTTCTGATACCGGGGCTGACCTTACTATCCAGTGTTATGCCTGCGCCTACCATATGGGCGGTGCCGCCCAGTGTCATGCCACCGATCATCACCATATGGGTCGTGCCGCTGGTGCTTGCCCTCATCGATTTTTCCCTTTGCCTTAGAATCATTCTGGTTACGAAACGCAGGTTAAGGAAGAAGAAGTCTGTTAGAGCCGCGCCTGAGGCTCCGGCCTCGCGAGAAGCAGTCCCGCTGATGGATGACCCGGACTTGGAAGTCAAAGAGATCATTGTGAACTTCTTTCTGAACGTTTACAAACATCGATTACGAGCCTTGCCAGACAGCCCGGCAGAGTTTCGCTTGGTGGACTCGCAATTTTTTGCTCCCAATTGCATTTACGAATTGCGGGTAATGACAGGCGATGATTGGCAGTCAAGACGTATGACCATCGGGCCAATAGGGGAAGATACAGGCAGCAGAAGCAAATGTTTTTACGTGATCTACGATCACCACCTGGTGATAAAAATCCCCCCCAATCCGATAAGTGACCTTAGCCGGTACCTGGAGATATTGAAAAATGAGCGACGTATCGCCAAGCAGCTCGCCATGAAGGAATGCATCATACCAACCGCCTCAGTGGTCCTGAAACTTATACAGCGGATTTCCGACAAGGCAGACTTGTCTCCGGAGGAGCGTGAAGGCGATTACATGAAGCTTTTGAGTATATTCACGGAGAAGAAAAAATACCTCAGAATAGGTAACACCTTTGCCTTCTTCATGGATTTATCGAAATACTATTTTTTGGGCCATATTATCCAGTCTTTTCACGATGTGGAAAAGAGAGTTCATGATGAGATATCCAGACAGGCAGAAGTTGTAGGAGGTTTTCTGAAGTTTGAGGATAGATACGGTCGTCAAAACATCCCTGCATTCTTGGAGACAGAAAAACTTTACGCCAGATATGAGTCGGAAATCAAAAAACTTGCGAAGCAATTCAAAATGTCTTCTTCTCTGCCGCAAAATCAAACAAAGAAATGGTTTCTTACCCATCTTGTGGGAAACAGGGTGACAGAAGTTGAAAAAGGATTTGATGCCCAGTTCATTATCGAACTAAACAGATTAATAGACAGCTTAATCAGCGAGAATTATGCGGCCATAAAAAGTTGTCGGGAGAACATATCGAAATCAATCCACGAATCTGCATTCACCCGGAACAAGGCTTACATGGAAGGAATCATCACCAACCTCCTGGAGCTGCTGGCACACTTGAAACGAACCGGGGTGGCCATGAGAGATCTCAAACCAGATAATCTGCTGGTGGCAGGAAATAAAGAGAAGTATCCGAGCTTTCTGGCCTATCCCAAAGAATACAAAATTGGGCTTATAGACGTTGAGACAGCGGTTATTTATTCGAGCTCTGGCGCTAGAGCCTTGCACCAACCTCCTTTGGGAGGCACGCCTCAGTATGCTACGGTTTCACATCTTTTCACCAACTTGCAGCTAAAGCATTTCTACAAGAATCTGAGCATGATTCTGCACCTCCAGGATTGGTACGCAGTGGTTGCCATGATCTACAGAACGATTACCGGCTTGCCTCTGTTTGAAAAAACAGCGAGGATCCTGCCCACCATGATCAATGCGATCAGAGAACTTGGAGAGGAAAAGGTTGAACAATTCCACAACGTGAATCAGGTGTTCTGGAGCAGTAGCGTTGCTGAATTTAAAGAGAAGATAAAGAAACGAAAGCAACGGCTCGGAACTTTGAATATATCAATTTTGGCCCAGGCCAGAAAAATGTTCAAGGAATCTGCTTCCAGTGAAAAACGAGAGATTGCCGAAGAAATGCAGCATTGCCTCAGCTCCTCGAATATACAATTAAGCGACAAGGACCAGAAGTTTTTGCTCTCATGTTCGCACGAAAAAACCAGACAAAAAAGAAAAAAGTGGGAGAACAGGACTGAGACTCAGGGGACTCAGAAATT
>CAMYLW010000443.1 GCA_947259475.1 Thermodesulfobacteriota bacterium | reverse complement strand
CAGGCTTTTTGCCATGGCAAGCGGGCTTTCCTGCGAACAGCGCAGGAAAGAGACTAGTAAATACCTTGCTTAGCGACAGATTAGATGAGAAACCAAAATCCCCCAAAATTCTCTCGGCCGTTCGAAAGTCGACACCGCTTCATAGTGCCAGCCAAGATGTTGGCCGCAGTGACGGCAGAAGGCCATCCGCCAGCGGTAGCCTGGAAACCAGGTGTGGACCTCGGTGGCTGCTCTATGAACAACCGCACCCGGGCAGTCAGAAAAGGTGTAAAAGTCGCATTCGGCGCCCGCCGGGTTGAGAAAAAAATGTCGATCGGAAGCATTTATGCGTAGGAGTCGGTCAGAATGAGTGACCAGGCCCCTACAACCAGCACACTGGTAGGTTTTGGCGCCATTGCCACTAATTCCTTTGACGGGAGTAAAAAGGCTGAACATTCTTGGTTCCAGAGTTAGGAAGGTTGAATGGCAGGTAACATACCAAACTCCCAAGAAAAGTCAATCCGGGCTAGTTTAAAACCCATGCCTTTGTTCTTGCGAAGAGAAATCCAACCTGATATACCTATCTTTGATCAATATAGTGATGAGATGGTTTTTGACTGAGGGGCACTGGCGCACAGCATCCCTGCTTTCAGATATCATTCCCAATAACGGCGCATTGTCCCTACTTAACAGTTAAGTCTGCAAAATTTAGCCGGTAGTGGTCCGCAGTCCGTCGGAATTACGGTTCACTTTGCTGGCCCCAAATCGCATAGCGCAAAGCGCATGGCGTTTCCCTTTTTGCTTCACACCCCATGCTCCATTCCCTATGCTCTATGCCTTTTACACAACGGACCACGGACCACAGACAACGGACAGATAGATGCTTGCAAAAGTCCTTTCCAGTTCAGTGTTGGGTATTGATGCCTATGTGGTAGAGGTGGAGGTAGATATCACCATGGGTCTACCCGCCTTTGCCACTGTGGGTCTCCCTGACGGTGCAGTGCGTGAAAGCAAGGATCGAGTGAAATCTGCAATCAAGAACTCAGGATACCGTTTTCCGCCTCATCGCATTACCGTAAACCTGGCTCCGGCAGACAGAAAAAAGGAGGGGGCGGGATTTGACCTGCCAATGGCCGTGGGTATCCTGTCTGCCACAGGTTTGGTAAATCGGGACAAGCTGGAGCAGTATCTGATAATTGGCGAACTCTCCCTTGATGGTAAAGTCAAGAAGACCAAGGGTGCGTTGCCCATGGCCCTCGCAGCAAGGAATAATGGTTTTGCCGGGATTATCGTACCCAAAGGTAACAGCAGGGAATCTGCGGTTGTGCAGGGAGTGAATGTTTTTGCGGCGAGTCACCTTTATCAGGTAGTAGAGTTTTTAAACGGCGTCGAGGAACTACCCCCTACAACCGTTGATGTCCAAGAGCTATTTTCCAAAGATGCTCTCTATGATGTGGATTTCAACGAGGTGAAGGGGCAAGAACACGTAAAGCGAGCTTTAGAAATCGCGGCTGCCGGGGGGCACAATGTGTTGATGGTGGGGCCACCAGGCTCCGGTAAGACAATGTTGGCCCAAAGACTGGCGACCATTCTGCCTGACCTGACCTTTGAGGAAGCTCTGGAAACAACGAAGGTTTACAGTATCATGGGATTAATGGGTGAGCGTGCCGTAATTTCAACTCGGCCTTTCCGATCGCCCCACCACACTATCTCCGATGCTGGCTTAATCGGTGGCGGCCAGATTCCTAAGCCCGGTGAAGTGAGCCTAGCCCACAATGGCGTATTGTTCCTGGATGAAATGCCGGAGTTTCGCAAGAATGTTCTGGAGGTCTTGAGGCAACCGATGGAAGACGGCAATGTGACCATTGCCCGAGCCGCCACATCCATTACCTATCCAGCATCTTTCATGGCCGTTGCTGCCATGAATCCATGTCCGTGCGGCTTCTACGGCGATTACAAGCGGCAGTGTCAGTGCACTCACTTGCAGATCCAGCGGTATCGGACCAAGATTTCAGGACCGCTGCTGGATCGGTTGGACATTCATGTCGAAGTGCCGGCCGTGCAGTACCAGGATCTGGCTCAGGAAAGCAGCGGGGAATCCTCCCAAACCATAAGGCAGCGGATAAATGCAGCCAGAATGGTGCAGCAGGAGCGGTTCACGCACCACAAGATCTATTGCAATGCTCAGATGCCGCCCCGGCTGCTCAAGCGGTTCTGTAAGTTGGATGAGGATTCCCACGGTCTATTGGAGACCGCTATCGATCGGCTGGGGTTGAGCGCCAGGGCTCACAACCGCATTCTCAAAATAGCCCGCACCATAGCAGATATTGAGAGACTGGAGCAGGTCAGTTCAGCGCACATAGCCGAGGCCATCCAATACCGTAGCCTGGACCGTAGTTTAGCTTAATCCACCCCTGCGCCGAATAGTATGTTGATGAAAGCACTTTTGTACGAGGTAAGAACCTTATCCCTCCTCATGACCACAGCGA
>CAMYLW010000442.1:2351-4827 GCA_947259475.1 Thermodesulfobacteriota bacterium | reverse complement strand
CAGCGACACTACATCAACATGAATCGGCAAAAATTCGACCGCTGGTTATTATCCATGGTTCCATCGGGTGTTGATATAAGACTTAGCTGTCAACTTAAATCATACACGTCAGAAAATAACTACTTTAGTCTAAAGCTTACCCAAGAGAACAAGACCTATTTGGAGAAGACCAGAATCTTGGTAGGAGCAGACGGGGCCACCTCAAAAGTGCGGGCGCAGTCGTTCGCAAAAAATCTTTTTCCAGAAAAGTATTTCGCCATACAAGAATGGGTTCAAGCAGACAGTAATTTGCCATACTTCTCTTCATTCTTTGATCCAGAAATTACCGATTATTATTGCTGGACTATTCCAAAAGGAGACCACTTAATTATCGGGGCAGCACTGCGTCCAAAAGAAAAGACAGCAGAGAAGTTCAAATTACTGAAAAGAAAACTTAGAGATCACGGCTTTCAATTTGGCAAAACTGTATGGAGAGAAGGAGCCTATATTTTGCGACCCCTGAGGATACGACAGCTGTCTACCGGCACAAAGGGGATCGCACTGCTTGGCGAGGCCGCAGGCTGGATAAGCCCTAGCTCTGCTGAGGGGATCAGTTATGCTTTTAGAAGTGCCCTTCTATTAGCGGAGGCTCTGCGCTCGACACCTAATGACTTCGAGAAGCGTTACTATCAGAAGACCAGAGCACTAAGAAGAAACATATTGCTCAAGAATTTTAAGTGTCATTTTATTTTCAATCCCAGACTTAGGAAAGCGGTAATGAGATCTGGGCTTCAAAGTATGGAAGTTTACAAGTCCTGAAAATTGAATTGACACACCCAGGCTAGCCACTCGCTGCAGTCGGATTCGCCGTGGTCACGCCAAGGCGTGACTATGGCGAGACAGGCCCGCCTATGCTTCTATTGGAGCTACGACGCGGCGGCTGAGCTCGGTTGTTAGGAGATAGTCCAAATTGACCAAGCGAGGTCACATTAGAATCTTCCTGATCGCCACCGTTGTCTGGGCGGGCTTCTGGGTAGCTGGCCTGCCTTCTTACTATCAGCAGTACTCCAACCTTCTGATGATTGGGCTTGACTCGCTTCTGTTGATTCCCATAGCCGCTATCGTCTACCTCGCTCTAAGGCGGTTACGGCCTGAGAGGCGGCTTACGGTTGCACTTTGGCTGGCATTCTATTTCACAGTACCACTAGCGCTTTATGACTGGCTCTACTGCGGGCTTTACCTAGACCACGGTATCCAGTTCATCTCTAGATATTGGTATCTGACCGTTTACTATGCGATACCCTGGGTTCTGCTGCCGCTGGTGGCACTTCTTCTCAATCGCATGCGCCCAGGCCAAATGGAGCATACGGGCGCCACCTAGTCACTCGGTGCAGTCGGATCCATTCGACGCGCCTTTCGCCTTGCTCAAGGCTTGCTTCCCGCGACAAGCTCAGGACAAGCAGGGCCGCTGGGCGGCTGTCTCAAGAAAGCAATATCGAAGGTGTCCGAAGATGCATTTGGGGCTTGTGAAAACGATTATCGTGCTGCCTGGCACAGTGCTTGTTTTCATCCCTGCAGCTATTCTTCTGGTTACCCAAGACTCAAAATTTGCACCAGAATTAGCATCTCCTACTCAGATTTGGTTCTGGCTGGCCTTGTTGGCTGCGATCATTGGTCTAGCTTTGAGTGGTTGGGCAGTCACGTACTTCATGAAACTCGGCAAAGGAACTCCCGCTCCCTGGGATCCCCCGAAGAGATTGGTTATTCAGGGTCCATACCGCCATGTTAGAAACCCGATGATCACTGGCGCGTTGCTCATGCTTCTTGCTGAGGCAATATTATTCCAGTCTTTGCCGATAGCCACATGGATGACGGTTTTCTTTATTGGCAACGCAATCTATTTTCCGCTAATTGAAGAGAAAGGGTTAGAGAAAAGATTCGGCGATGAGTACCGGAACTATAAAGCCAATGTTCCACGCTGGCTCCCCCGACTCAGGGCTTGGAGACAGGCAAACGATGATGAACAAAACAGATCATAGGGCGATGTCTCTAGCCAAGAAAGGACGAAAGAAAATGAGGTCTATGAAATTTTGGAACGTAGGGGTTCTTATCGGGATACTTTTTATCTGTGGATGGACGAGTTTGTCTTTTGCCCAAGATAGAAAAGTAGATATCAATGCTCTCGTGCAAGAGACTCAGAAGATGAGTGATAGATCAGGTGAAATGACTCTCATTTGGTGGATTCCAGAGGAGTTTTGGCGGGCTAGTTTTGAACAGGATCCAAACATGACAGCAGCACAAACGGAAGAGTTCATCAAAGTCCTTCGCCCTTACATGCTCATCGTGGCTGTTGATGGCAATATCGGAACATTCGGAGGGGTTACCTACAAATCTGAGACAACTATCCGAGGCAGTATTCAGGTTATAGATAGCAACGGAACTCGTTATCGCCCATTGAGCAACGAAAATATCGATGCAAACACAAAAAATTTTCTAT
>CAMYLW010000442.1:0-2342 GCA_947259475.1 Thermodesulfobacteriota bacterium | reverse complement strand
ATATCGATGCAAACACAAAAAATTTTCTATCAATGATGAAGCCTGTTTTTGTGAACATGCTCGGCCCGATAGGGCAAAACATGCATTTCCTTCTATTTCCAGCCAAAAACACAATGGGGAAGAATATTGCAGTTGCCAAGAGTGAGGGAGCCTTCTCGGTGCAATTGGACAAGAGAGTATTCAAATGGAGATTACCTTTGGGTTCGCTTCTTCCAGTAAAAATATGTCCAGTTGACGGAGAAAAGTTGAGCGGTGCATGGAAATTTTGTCCGTGGCATGGAGTTGAACTTACATATAGAAAATAAGATGATGTTGGCACGGGACATATGGGGAAAGGTAAATAAAGACTTTGAAACTCCTGAGGAGGCAGCTCTTGCATTGTCAGTCATGGCTGACTTTGTGGACCAAAATCAAGAGCTGTCGAGCGACCGCATATTGAGATGTATTGTTTTGGTCGCGGACGGGGACCTCAATAGGCTGGAGAAAGCTATAAACCTGGCCAAGACAGACTATCGAGACTTGATAGTCTGGGCAGAGTACGACGAGAAGAACGAACGAGTTCGTGACTTATCCAATCCGTTCTAGCCCGGCTGTTATGTATGCAACTGACATTTTATCAGGAGGGAAGTTAATGCAGATATGGGTCGACGCCGATGCCTGCCCCAGGGTGATAAAAGATATTCTATTTCGCGCAGCTGAGAGACTACACGTATCCTTAACTTTAGTCGCGAATCGGCTCCTGCACACCCCTCCGTCACGTTATATCAAGGCGATCCAAGTAGATGATGGTCTCAACGTGGCCGACAACCAAATAGTACAGGAATTACAACACGGCGACCTGGTTATTACTGCTGATATACCACTTGCCGCTGAGGTTATAGAGAAAGGTGGCCATGCGCTTGACCCCAGGGGAGAGTTCTATACAAAAAGCAATATTGGCGAGCGCCTTGCTGTGCGCAATTTTATGGATGAATTACGAAGTGGTGGCGTGGACACGGGTGGCCCATCGTCGTTGCGGTACCGCGGGACGAGTTGCCAGGTGGCCCGCCCGCCTCGCCTGAGCGGCTCGCGATGGCGGGCAGGCACGCCCATCTTTGTGGTCTCGCGACAGCAATTCACAAAATATCCGGGTTAAAAATTTTATATCCGGCCAGCGCAGTCTAACATTATGAATACAGATGCTTCCGAAAAGATGAGAGTGGTAGAGATTGAGGAAGAACCCATTGAGCTCTATAAAATTCTAAAGTTCGAGAATATGGTTCAAAGCGGGGGAGAGGCAAAATTTGTTATTGCAGGAGGGCTCGTGCGTGTAAATGGTGAAATTGAAACCAGGAAAAGAAAAAAAATCGTTTCGGGCGATATTATTGAATTTGAGGAAGAAACAATTAGAATTATTACCAAATGACAACCATGCTTATCAGCAGGGTAAAGTGATGGATATAGACCGCTGTCTAGAACGAATCGGGTATCGCGGCTCAACGGAACCTACCCTCTACACCCTTCGAAGTCTACAGATGGCTTTTTTGCGCAAGGTTCCATTCGAGAACCTAGACATCCATCTCGGCCGAAAGATCGAGCTTTCTTCAGAAAGTATCTACGAGAAGATAGTGTCTAGGAGAAAGGGTGGGTTTTGTTATGAATGCAACATACTATTCTTCGACCTTCTTAAGGCGCTTGGCTTCCAGGTGGAGTATCTCTCGGCAAGAATGGTTAAGGGAACTGCGGTAGGCCCGAAATATGACCACATGGTGCTCCTCGTTACCCTTGAGCAGAACTACCTGGTCGATGTCGGAAACGGCCAGTCCTGCAGAGAGCCGCTTCGCATTGACGGGACGAACAACGCAACCTCAGAGGGTTATACGTACACTGTAGGTACCCACGACAAAGACTACGCCTTACACTACCAACAATCGAATGCAGAGCGGATGCCACGGTTTCTGTTCACACTCAAACCCAGAAAGCGGGCGGAGTTCTCGGGCATGTGTCACTACCACCAGACATCACCAGATTCTATTTTCACCCAGCATCGCCTGGTAACCATTGCTACGGCTGAGGGCCGCGTTACTTTAACCGATATGTTGCTAAGCATAACCAAAGAAGGGGAGCTACAAGAACGGGTGTTACGCTCAGAAACCGAATACTCCGAAACCCACAAGCAATAGTTTGGAATAGAAATCGACAAATAAAAAAAATCCCCCCAACCCCCCTTTACAAAAGGGGGGCTTTAAATGGGATTTCTCACAGGCAAACGATTATCTTCCCCCTTTTCTAAAGGGGGACCGAGGGGGATTTTGCTGCTCGGTCGTTAGACGCCCGAAATATTAGTCTAAAGCTCAAGAGAA
>CAMYLW010000441.1 GCA_947259475.1 Thermodesulfobacteriota bacterium | reverse complement strand
ATCGATCTTGCTTTTATCTGTTCAGGACCATACGCCACCAGCAAAGACAAGTACGGTTTCGAACTGCTTGCCACCCCTCAAGTCAAAGGAAGCCATTTCTATCATTCCTACCTGATCGTCAACAAGGATAGCCCTTTTCACCGGCTTGATGATCTCAGGGGCGGGGTTTTTGCTTTCACCGACCCAGAGTCAAATACGGGGAAACTAGTGCCCACTTACTGGTTGGCGCAGGCGGGGAAAAAGCCCGAAACCTTCTTTGACAAAACAATCTATACTTACAGCCACGACAACTCCATTATGGCAGTGGCAAAGGGGCTCGTTGACGGCGCTGCCATCGATGGCCTAATCTGGGAATACTACGATTACAAGAATCCCAGTCTTACATCTCAAACCAGAATTATCAGAAAATCAGAGCCTTATGGCATTCCACCAATAGTTGCCCACAGAGACGCTGACCCAGAGCTCAAAGACCGCATTCGCCAGTTCCTCCTTTCTATGCACGAGGACCCTGAGGGACAGAAAATACTCGGTGAACTGATGATCGATCGATTTATAGAACCCCATGAAGAGTGGTATCAGTCCATTCGCAACATGAAACAAAACGTAGCATCTTTGCTTTATGATCCCCATGCGGTTTCAAAGCCTTAAGAGTAAATTGCTGTTTGTAGTCTCTGCACTGGTGATCGGCAGTGGACTGCTGATTTCATTTCTTGTCACTCAGCGCTACAGCAGCAGCCTCCTCAATACCGCCTCGGCACAGGCGGAAAATATAGCGCATGCGGTGGCCCTTGAGGCGACGGACAAAATTCTTACTAATGACCTGGTTGCTCTTCAGAGAATGCTGGATCACCACGTGCGCAGTAATCCTCCGCTGTCCTATCTTTTCATCGCCAAGGGTGACGAAGTCCTGGCCCATACTTTCACCAAAGGCGTCCCAGTCGAGCTCATTGAAGCCAATCAACCCTATTCCGCAGAGAGATCAAACCTGCAAGAGATCGCCTCCACTGAAGGTGACAAATATCTGGACATTGCCTGGCCCATATTCGGTGGAAAAGCAGGCGTGCTCCGCCTCGGGCTCTCGGAAAAGCCTTACCGGAAGCAAGTGACCAGATTGTGGTATCAGATGAGCGGGATTACTCTGGTAATCCTTTTGTTCGCCCTAACAGTAACCCTCCTCTTTGTCAGACGAGTAACTCGCCCTCTGGCGGCTTTGGCTCAGGCTACACAAAAAATTGATGAGGGAGACCTGGACGCCAGGGTACAGGTCCGAGGTGAAGATGAGGTGGGGAGATTGTCGGCCTCGTTCAATCACATGGTTAAACGGTTGAAGGAGTACACTGGCAAGCTTGAAGAGCAGACCATGGAACTGGAACGCGCTCACCAACAGACCAGAACTGTATGTGGGATCGTTCAGGAAGTCGGAGCGCTGCGCTCATTGAATGAAATATCTTTCTCCCTGATAGATACATTTCAAAACATTCTGAAGTGCGGCCATATGGTGTTTCTTGTATTCAGTAGCAATAGAGATATTCTCTTTGTTTCGACCGGCAAGGAAAACAAAGCCATAGAACAGCCTGAGACCATCAAAACTGCTAGTGCTATCTTGGAGGGTATTACGAAAGTCACCTTTGCCAAAAAAGGGACTTTCGGATCTCCCTTGGTCCCTGAAAGTTTTCAGGCGGCAGCTCGCCAGGCCATTATTCCTATCCAACACGAAAAACAACTGTTTGGCGGGCTGGTGATCGGCTGTCCTGGGGAATGCCGCTGTAATGTCAAGGAAATAGATGTGGTTGGCCTGATGTTGGCCCAGGCAGCTGGGGTAATCAAGAGAGCGGTGCTGCAGGAGGAGGAGATCCGCGAGATCGAGAGTCGGGTTGAAACCACCGCGGAATTCAGTGGTATCATTGGTAAAGACTCAAAGATGCAACTGATCTATAAGCTGATCGAGGATATCGCTCCCACGGACGCAACTGTGATGATTCAGGGCGAGAGCGGCACAGGTAAGGAACTAGTTGCTAGAGCTATTCACCGCCGGAGTCCTCGCAAGAACAAGCCTTTTGTGGTCATCAATTGTTCTGCATACCCGGCTACCCTTCTTGAAAGCGAGCTCTTCGGCCACGAAAAAGGCGCTTTCACAGGTGCGATTCGGCAAAAATCCGGCCGCTTCGAGCAGGCCCACGATGGTACCGTATTCCTCGATGAAATCGGCGAAATAGCACCCTCGGCCCAGATCAGGCTACTCCGTGTTCTGCAGACTCAGAAATTTGAACGGATAGGGGGTGAAAAGACTCTAAATGTGAACGTACGTATCATAGCTGCCACTAACAAGGAACTTCTGCACCAAGTAAAGCAAGGCACTTTTAGAGAAGATCTCTACTATCGTCTCAACGTAATACCTATAACACTGCCGCCCCTTAGTGAGCGGCGTAATGACATTCCCCTCTTGGCCCTCCATTTTCTGCGTCGTTTTGCCACAGA
>CAMYLW010000440.1 GCA_947259475.1 Thermodesulfobacteriota bacterium | reverse complement strand
CAACCATGCAGCTGTTTTCGTCCATCACCACCATGCCGCCGGATCCCATCATCGCTCCTGCCTCGGTCAACGAATCGAAGTCGATGGGGGTGTCGAGAAAACTTTCTGGCAAACAACCTCCGGAAGGCCCGCCGATTTGCACGGCTTTGAAGCTTTTCTTCTTGGGAATTCCGCCGCAGACGTCAAAGATAAGCGTCCGGAGGCTCGTTCCCATGGCAATTTCAACCAGCCCTGGGTGATTGACGTTGCCGACCACAGAGAAAATGGCGGTGCCGGGACTTTTCTCGGTACCAATGCTTCGAAACCATTCTGCTCCTCTATTAACAATGGAGGGCAGGCAAGAGAGGGTCTTAACGTTATTTACTACGGTGGGTCGTCCCCAAAGACCTTTTTCCACCGGATACGGCGGACGGTGCTGAGGCATGCCACGCTTCCCTTCGATGGAGTGGATAAGCGCGGTTTCCTCGCCGCAAACAAAGGCCCCGGAGCCCTGGAAGACTATGACTTCAAGATTGAACGATGTACCCAAGATGGAGGATCCAAGCAGGGAAAGTTGTTCACTGCTCTTGATAGCTTGTTGAATTGTCTTTACGGCAAGGGGATATTCCGCCCTGACGTAAACATGGGCCTGGTTTGCCCCTATGGCGTAAGCACAGATCGCTAGACCTTCCAGCAACTGGTGAGGGTTACTTTCAAGAATGGTGCGGTCCATGTAGGCGCCGGGGTCCCCTTCGTCTGCGTTGCAGATGACAATTTTTTCATCCGGGCCGGCAGCTCTTGCCAGTCTCCACTTACGACCGGCGGGAAAGCCGGCACCGCCTCTGCCCCTCAGTCCCGAGGTTTCAATTTCAGCAATCACTTCTTCGGGAGCAGAACCCAGAGCCTTAACCAACCCTCCATACCCTCCCTCGGCAACGTATTGATAGATATCATTAGGATCAATGCGACCGCACTGTTCCATTACCAGTCGTTGTTCCAGATTGAAGCGCGGAAAGTCCATCAGCGCGGGGATCAAGTCGTTTTCCTCGGTGGCGCCAAGGACGTATTTGAAAACAGGATCACCCTTCTCTAGGTAAGATCTTACCAGGACCTGCGCTCTGGCAGCGCTAACCTGGTGATAACAGATGGGGGGAAGTCCGGAGGTGGGATGATCGATCACCACCAGAGGTTCAGCATAGCAATGGCCAAGACAGCCAACGGGAACGATCCGGGCCTCAATAGACTTATGGGAGAGAGCTTCTTCGAAGGCCTGTTTGGTCTCGGCCGCCCCTGAGGCCAGTCCGCACGTGGACATGACGATATAAATTGTGGGGATACCTTCAGTTTCTTTCTCCTCGGCCCGCCGTGCCGCCTCCCGTTGGATGGGGGCAAAATGTTTTTTAATATCGACCCTACTCACCGGATTCCCTTTGCGCTTTTTCCCGTTCCTCGCGTTCTCTTTCAACCTGAAATTGCACGAAAATGCCCTCGACTCTACTTGGCTGGATGTGGCCTTCGACGGTATCGTCAATTACAGCAACCGGGGCCAAGGCACAGCATCCCACGCAGGCTACCCTTTCGATGCTGTACTCACGGTCAGGGGTGGTTTCCCCGTCCTTTATCCCCAACTTACGGACAAAATTCTCCAGAATGATGTCCCCGCCGGCCACGTGGCAAGCGGTACCCAGGCAAACTTTGAACTGGTGCTTGCCGGGCGGGTGAAAGCGAAACTGGTTGTAAAAAGTGGCAACCCCATAAACCTCGCTGGGAGAGATGGACAGGTGCTCTGCGACCATCTCCATGGCAGCCCCGGACAGGTAGGCATGCTTCTCTTGGATAGACTGGAGAATGGGAATGAGGTTTCCTCTAGACTTTTTAAAATGAGGCAGCATGGCCGTTATCTCTTCGACCATTGCTCTTTCTTCACCAGCCAATTCGGGAGTTGTCATGCACGCTCCGTCAACGCAATCTGCCTTTAACATCTTGAAGCTCGGATTTCAAGCCAAACAGTTTACCTCTTTATATTAGCAAATGGGTTCTGTGTTTGAAAATATGGCTGTTTATTCATCAGACCTTCGAAAAACATTTCCAACTTTTTGCAGGGTCGTGTAGTAACGGCAGATAGAGTTCCATCAGGGTCATACTCCAGCAAAGGTGCAACGGCAGGCGCAAGCACCATGTATGTTTGCATGGATTCACAGTTGGTGGGGTTTGGAATATGCTTTTTGGAGCGGCAGATAGGGAGAGCTGCTCTGCTTGTTAATCCTAAATTTTTTGCCTTGGCCGAGCTATTCTTCAGCCTCAACTTTTTTCAATTTGAGCACTACTTCGTTTGGTTCCAGACGACCTTTTCCAGGGTCTCGTCTGTACTCCTCAACTATTATCCTGTCTTGATATATCTTTTTGACGATGCCGTCATTCTGACCCACATAGGTGCCCTCTTGAACCACGTAACCTTTGCCAGTGGCATCTTCCACCAATGCTTTGCTGCCAAGCTGACCCCA
>CAMYLW010000439.1 GCA_947259475.1 Thermodesulfobacteriota bacterium | reverse complement strand
AGGAGAGTTAACATTTCTCCCTCCTTCACCTCAAGCTCTATGTGATTGACTGCCACTACCTTCTTAAAGCGCTTGAACAGGTTTTGGATCTCTATAAATGCCATTGAAGTTGTCTCCGCAAGCAAGAATCTACCCGCTAAACATGCGGCTTCAAATCAGAATTCAGTGGCCAGTCATTGGGGTGTAGGGTGCAGGGTACAGGGTACAAGGGATAGAGCAACTTTCTTTTCTGAATCCTCCTTGTACCTTCCACCTTGAACCGTACACCTTCTTTAGGTACCACCTGGACCCCAGGCTGCTTTGAGGACGCCGCCGCTGATCCTTGATATGATCAGCAGAAGGATAAAGGTGATCACAATCATCAGAAAGGCCATGGCGGCGGCAATTCCGAACTCCATGCCTCGGTGCCAGTTCAAATAGATTCCTATGGGCAGGGTTTCCCATCCTCCTTTATAAAGGAATATGGCGGTAGAGATCTCCTGGAACGCCATGATGAAAAACATTACCACGCCCACCAGCACCCCTTTGAGCAGCAACGGCAATGATATATTGAAAAAAGTTCTGATTTTACCTGCGCCCGATACTTCGGAGGCCTCCTCCAGCGAAATATCCAACTGCAAGTAAGAGGCATGAGCCATCCGCAAAAAGTACGGGAGCCGCCGGGCAAACAGGGCCAGCGCCATGATGATCCAATAGTCGGCTAAGGGTACGGGTGTCGTTTTCCAAAATCCCAGGAGATAACTGACCCCCACCGCGATACCTGGGAAAGCCAGCATCAGGGTGATTACAAAGTCGAGCGCATCCCTTCCCGGCATACGGGTGCGCACGATGAGATAGGCGGCAGGAAGCCCGAAGGCGATCCCGAAAAGCAGGGCTATCAAACTGAACTTGAAAGAGTTCATTATCAGGCCCGGGCTTTCCAGAAGGATTAGTCTGAAATTTTCCAGGGTCCAATAGGTTGGAAATGGCTCAAGCACCCATCTTCTTGAAAAAGCGGCTAAGCCCAGCACGATGGGAATGAGCAAAACGAGGAGGGCAATAAAAATCATGTACACATACGAGCCCACTTTCACCAACGGGCTTGGCTCGATCACTCTCCCTTCAGCCGTTGTCCCTTTAGAGAGGCCGGTATACTTTTTCCTCTCCACCCACCACCTGGCGAGCAAAAAGAGGGTAATACAAACGATTGAAGAAACCACCACCGCCACGATCCCCATGTATTTGCGATGCATATCGGTAAAGTGATAGGCGATATTGATGTAGGCAACTGAAGGGAGAAAATCCACCTGTCCCAAAATCAACGGCGTCAGCCAGTCCGTAAAGGGCCAGAGGAAGACAATGACAGCCCCCGCCAGATAGGTTGGAGTGCAGAGAGGCAAAGTGACTGTGAGGAATCTCCAAAAGCCGCTGGCTCCCTCGACTTCGGCGGCTTCCTCAAAGCAGGGGTCTATGGTGGTGAAACCTGCGGAAAGACTAAGGACGATAAAAGGGAGCATGTGCAGGGCTTGAACGAATACCAGCCCGTGAAGCCCGTAGATGAAATTTATGGGTTCCTTGATCAACCCTATATCCATAAGGAGCAGATTCACAGTGCCAAATCTGCCGAAAAAGATGATGAAGGCAAATACGCCGGCGTAAGCGGGCAAAACAATGGGCAAAAGGATGAGGGCTGTGAAAACTGTCTTTCCCCACTGCCTGTATCTCGCCAGGATGTACGACAGGGGTATCCCGAATAAAGTGGTGGTCAGGAGCACCAGGGTGCTCAGGACCAAGGTATTTCCAAAGGTTTTAAGATAATACGTGTCTTTGAAGAATTCCAGGTAATTGCTTATGCCCCAGCTCTCGGTTCCGGCGATTTTGAAACTTTCCACCAACAGAATTGACAGCGGATAAAGCACGAGGAAGGCAATAATCGACCACAGGATTGTTGACAGCAAGATATTGCCGCGGTTCACACTATATCCTTTCCTATCTACAACAGAACGTACGGGCGAGCGCTAGCTCGCCCGTACGTCAATCCCGGAGAGTATTCTGATTCTACCTCATCGTTACGGCGCCACAAGCAGAGCGCGTGCCTTGGATGCAGCCAAGCGGGCTGCCGCATACTTGCCATCAAACTCAAAGAGCTTTCTGGCTTCTTTTATTTTCGCCTCAGCCTTCCTCACCTTCATCTTCTGGGCTTTGGCCGCTTGAATTTCTCCCTCGACTTCCTCTATGAGGAACAGACTGCTTTTCAACTCGCCCCACTTTCGGTAGATCTCGTACTCATATTTGCGGTTGACTTCGTCCCATCTCTTGGTGGCAAGATCCAGGTCGTATTCAATGAACCCGACATCCAGATCCCAAAACGAATCAACTCCCAGCGCCTTCTTGGCGTGCTTGGCCATGGTGACGCCTTCTTTTTCCCACACGGAGAATTTAATGTCCTTCCTGGCGGCGAAGTAACGACCCTCCAGCACGTATTTTTGTCCCTCCATGCTGAATAGCCAGTCCAGAAAGATCTT
>CAMYLW010000438.1 GCA_947259475.1 Thermodesulfobacteriota bacterium | reverse complement strand
GGCCCTTTGTACCTTCTTGCCATCCTCCTCGATCTCCACCATGCGCAGAGCTCCTTCCTGCAGACAAGCTTCCACACATTTTCCCGTACCCGCGCACAAATCCATATTCACTTCTGCCACAAAGGGATCTAGTTCCACGTAACCGCGAGTCAGCAAAGAAGAAGCCTTGACCGCGGCGCTGGAGGCTCCATTGCACGCTTCGCCCATGTCCATGGGCGATTGGCAGGTTCCTGCCAGCAGCACGCCGGCAACCGCCAACTCAACCGGTCGCAGCTTCGGATGGACCTCTTGGAGAAACCGGTCGGCCCCCACGGGAAGCTTCATCATTCCCGCCAGGTCAGAGACATTGTTGGGCTCCGTTCCCACGGCAAGGACCACCAGGTCAACCGGCACCTCGACCTCCTCGCCAAAAGTAAGGGTATCTTTTACCAGGATGGAAAGTGGATGGCCATTGGCTCCACCGTTTTGTGTAACCACCGGAGCTTCTGTAGCCTCAAAACGTAGAAAGAGCACTTTGTTTTTTGCGGCCTGCTCGTAAAGCTCTTCCTGGCCTCGACCGTAGGTACGGATATCCCGGTAAATGTCGAAGACTCTGGTCTCCGGGTATTTTTCGCGCATGGTGTTGGCAGCATTAAGGGTGGCTGAACAGCAGGTCCGTGAACAGTATTCGTTCATATAGCCGGTCTCATCCTCTTCGTGGATCCCCGGTATCTGCCTGCGTCTCATCCTCTTCGTGGATCCCCGGTATCTGCCTGCTCCCCACACAGTGGATCATCGCGACGCTTCTGATTGTCCTGCCGTTTAATTCTAGAACAGTGCCGTTGTCCTTCTTTTGGGCCATGTTTTTTATGAGTTCGGGCAGGGTGATTACTTCCTTGAAATCACCGAATCCATATTCTCCATGGCGGGGTGCATAGGGTTTAATTCCTGTTGCCAACACAACAACACCAGCTTCGACGGTGTGTTCTTCACTGGTCTTAGGTATTTGAGCCGGACAAATACCGACAAACGGTACAAATTCTCCAAATCCCTTTCCGGACTCAGCCATTTGTTTGATGCGGTCACGATCTTCCTGGGACTCCGGCGGCTGCCTTCTGAAACCAAGCTTGAAGTTCCCCACGTAGCCTTCGGACTCTATCACCTCTGCACAGGTGTATACTGTGATCGCCGGATCCGCCAAAACCTCTTCTGCCAGTTCAACAACAATATCTGAGGCCAGTTCCCCTGTCGGTGCCACTCGATGGAGTTGGGCAGCCCTGCCGCCCAGGAAAGGCGACTTTTCGAGCAAGGTTACCTTAATCCCGCGAGTCGCCAGGTCTTTGGCGGCTCTCATGCCTGCAATTCCCCCTCCGATCACCACTGCTCGCCGTTTGGCTTCCACCCGAATGGGCTCAAGCGGCTGCAACTGCTTTGCCTTAGCTGAGGCAGCTGCTACCAGCCGGGCTGCTTTATCGGTGGCTTTGTCTCCGTGATGGACCCAACTTACCTGTTCACGGATGTTGGCGTGTTCATAGACGTAAGGGCTAAAACCCGCCCGAGAGATGGCATTTCGAAAGGTCATTTCATGGAGGTCAGGAGCGCAAGAAGCCACCACAACCCGGTCGATGGTGCCGCTTTTCAAATCCTCAATAATCAGATCCTGCCCAGGGTCGGAGCACATAAACATATCTTGCCGAGCAACCACTACTCCCGGAATATTACTTGCCTCCTCGCATACCTTCTCCACATCCACGTGATCGGAAATGTTTCCGCCGCAACGGCAAACATAGACGCCAACCTTCCGTTCCGACTCCGCCCCTTTTTCCTTCCTTACTTCCGACATCCCTGCATCTCCCAATCTATGAGGCTTCACGCAACTGCGATGGATCTGCTGTTGTCATGTACTTAGCCGCCTCCATGGCCGCCGCTCCAGCTTCGGCGATACTATCCACGATGTCCTTCGGCCCTGCAGCCGCGCCGGCAACAAATACTCCTTCCATTTCAGTTAAGCTTGGAGCAATCTTGGGCTTAGCCGTCTTGATGAAACCATCCGACCCGGTGGATATCTGACAATAACCATCCGGCTTCCAATCAGGAACTATCCCCAGGGACAAAACCACCAGATCATGCTGCGTTTGGGTCACGCCGCCCCCATCTTCCTGGGACTCGTAGTGCACCACTACACCCCCATTCTCGCCCTCGCTCAATGTGGCCACCTTTCCCCTCACAAACTCGATTCCCATGGCCATGGCAGTTTGAAAAAATTCCTCATAGCCTTTACCAAAGGCCCGGATGTCCATGTAGTAGACGGCGATATCAGCCAGGGGCAGGGCGCCCGACAGCAACATCCCTTGTTTAATGGCATACATGCAGCAAACTCTCGAGCAGTAAGAAACTCCCATACTCTTGTCTCTGGAACCGGCGCACTGAATGTAGGCGATGGAGTCAGGCTCCATACCATCCGACGGCCTTAGAACCCGATTGTACGGGCCATGTGGCGCCAAGAGCCTTTCCATCTGTAAAGCGGTGATCACGTTTGGAATCTTCCCCTCCCCATACTGGTGCTTATCCTGGACAGGGGTTGTGCCAAAACCGGTGGCGAGGATAGCCGTCCTCGCCTCTACCATGAAATCCTCTGGCTCTTGGAAATAGTCAACCGCCTGAGTGGGACAGACCTTTTCACACTTGCCGCAGAGGATACAGTTATCCACGTCCCTGACCGCAACCGGCGGGATGGCGTTGGAGAAAGGCACGCAAATGACTTTACGGGCTGAAAACCCACCCTGATCAGGATCTGAGACATAAACTGGACACTCATATTCACACTGTCTGCAACCGATGCATTTGGGCTCGTCCACGTATCGGGGCTTTTGCCGTATTGCCACGGCTATGGTATCCCCATTTCTTTGCAGAGATTGCAGATCACAATAGGTGAAAATGGTTATATTCTCGTGATGGGCTGCGGCAGCCATTTTGGGAGTGGTAATGCAGCTAGAGCAATCCAAAGTGGGGAACACTTTGGAGAGCCGGATCATCTTGCCGCCAATGGAAGAATCTTTCTCCACTATGGCCACTTTGAAGTCCTGATCGGCCAGGTCCAACGCCGCCTGTAAGCCGGCTATGCCACCGCCAACCACTAAGGCATCAAAGTTAGTTGTCTTTGAGGGCATATATTTTTCCTCAAAAGCTCTAAGAGATATCCAGTCTACTTAGCCTATCTCAATGAGTGTTGGTTTCACTGGAAG
>CAMYLW010000437.1 GCA_947259475.1 Thermodesulfobacteriota bacterium | reverse complement strand
AAGTCCTGGATGTTGCCGAAGACGTCGGCGGAAAAGTGATGGACAAAGCAGAGAAAGTGGGCGAAAAAGTGATGGACACTTCCGAAAAGGTAGGTGAAAAAGTCATTGAAAAAGGCGAAGAGATCATTTACGTGGATGCCACAAACCCGGTGATCTATTATATGGAGCAAGAATTTTCCGCAGAAAACGGCAGATACACTAATCTGATCTACCGGGTCCACTTTCCCAAGGTGCCCTTCAGCATAATCCCTTTTAACCTTACCAGTGGCAATAACGTGGGCATTATAATTGTCATAACCTTGGATTCCCAACAGCGACCAGTTCTGGTCACTACTGTTGGCACCTGCGGCTGCTATGTTGCAATCGTACCTACAACCTATCTACCCCGGGATGATTTACCCGAGGATTGGAAAGATGTGCCTCTCGATGTATATGGGGAGCAATTGCCTTCAATCCTGGACTACAAGAAAAAAGAATACCCTAAGCTGCTTGTACATTTGAGACCAGGTGTACACAGGATCATGGATCTGGAAATAGTTGACCGAGCGGACGTATCACAGCCAGGAAGATTTTTTGCTGTTCAGGCGCCGCTGGAGCCAGTGAGTGATCTGGAGAGGATTCCTCTGGACGGTAAGACTACCAGCTTCTATTACGACTATGGACCACAGAAAGGCCATGTGAAGCGTTCGATGAAATTCTGGGAAACAATTTTGTTGAGCTTGATTTCTTGGGATTTCTTTGTGGGAACGGACAAAGTCTATGGTGACAATGATAAGTACGAAAACCCTTTCTATACCAGCCTAAAACCATGGAACAGAAAGGCATCGGACATGTCTGATTTCGCCGGATTTCTTCAGTTTTGGGGCTGGAGATTATAGAGTTAGCGAGCAGCCCAAGACCATAGGATGCTGGAATCAGGCGGCCAGCCACTGCTGCACCTTTTGCAAAAATGCTGCCGTATCGAGACCTTCCATTTCACGGTAGGCTTTGAGAAAATCCTCTCCCTTTAACAGATAACATCTGTCCGTGTGGAAGATGACTACCACTACTCCGCGGGCTGTGGCCGGATCGTAGAGCTTGGCCTTGATGTAACGGGCGAACAAAGGATAAACCCGATCCCTGAGGAACCGCCACGGCTTTGCTTCCATAAGAGGGACTTCATAAAACAAGTGAATCGCACCGATTTGCTCGGCTACATCGAGCCGGTACTGGTTGTAAGACTCACCTGGAATGACCTCGAAGGATTTTGCAAGTAACGTTTCAAGATACGGCAGCATTGGCGATTCTCTCCCCACTATCCTTCAGACGAAGGAGTTCTTACACTCTTTTCTCTAACTTTAGCCTATAGCATCATACCAGTCACTAGAGAATTACTAGGAACCAGGCACTAAGAACTAAGCACTAGGAACTAAAAAGATTTCTCGTTATGCATTCAGAGGAGCTGATTACACTAATTTTATCTGACCGCGGTCAATTCCAACTTGCGAAATGAGAGATGAGAAATTAGGGATGTGAAATGAAGGGATTTAGTCTGAATAACTGGGCACAGCATTTGCACTGGTGATCTTTCGAACCAAGCCTCTGTCCTCGTTCAGTGGCTGTTTATGCGGAACTAAAGCAGCTCGGGTCTGTTGGAGAGCCGGGTGGAGTCTATAAAGCTGAACAGTTGGAGGTATGTTTTTGAATACTCCAGCGGTATCAGAAAAAAGGTCGCATTCCAGAGTCGAAGTTAGTTGGCCTGTTGTCCTTTTGACCTCTCAAGGTGCCACAGTAGCAGAGACAAAAAATATCGGTGCCAGTGGGGCATTTATTCTCTGTCGGGCCCAGCTACGTCCGAAAGAGAAGCTCAGGGTATTTGTCATGGCACCCAATCGTAACTCTCTGAATATTTCTGCCGAGGTGGCCTGGTCAAATCCCCTCTGCTCCGAAGAAGACAGGCCTCCGTGTGGGGTGGGCCTCCGGTTCACCAGCATATCTCCTGCCGACCGCCAGTATCTCCGCGACATAATAGCTGTACACTATGGGAGAAAGATCAAGCGCATGGCAGAGAAGAAATAGGGGATACTCTATTCATTGCCTGGTGCCACCGGGCGAGAAAGAAAATAGGGCGTGCGCTGTCCTGTTACTCGGATTTATTCTCGGAGGAGATTATTTGCTCCGGGTTGGCGAGGAAGGCACCAGCAATGAACCCAAGCAGGCCCAGATAGCCAAAGACAACCTGCCAGTTTCCCGAAAGTTGCCAGACGAGACCCGCGCCAATGATTGCTGGAATTCCGAAGATGATGCTGATTCCTGCTTTTCTTTCAGGTTCCATATCATCACTCCCTGGACAATAACTTGGTTTCACTCTTTAGATGCTCAGCTTATAACGGAAAATAGGCGGTATGTAAAGAGCAAAGGGGGTTTGGGATTGCGGATTTAACTCGTCCTCGTTTTCGAAATCGAGAGGCGGAAGTTGGTGGAAATTCCAAATTGCAAATCACAAGTAACAAACAAATCACAATGA
>CAMYLW010000436.1 GCA_947259475.1 Thermodesulfobacteriota bacterium | reverse complement strand
AGAAAAGAGGTATTCCGTTTTTGATTTTTTATTCTGGATTCTGAATTCTGGCTCCTGAATTCTCGTTTACTTTGGTGCCTAGTGCTTAGTGCCTAGTGCCTAGTTAAAACGTCGGTAAAGTACCATGAAGACTTTCATAACAGGAGCTTCTGGCTTTGTAGGCTCGGCGGTTTTGCGCCAGCTTATTGAGGCAGGGCATACCGTAGTCGCACTACTGCGACCGAACAGTGACCGAAGCAACCTTGACGGCTTACCAGTTGAAATTGTGACCGGTGATTTAACTGACCCTGACTCTTTCGCACCCACCCTTGCCAACTGTGACAATCTCTTTCATGTAGCAGCGGATTATCGCCTCTGGGTCCCCAGGCCGGATGACATGTATGAGACAAATGTGACCGCAACCCGCAACCTCATGCTCGCTGCAGCCCGGGCAAGAGTAAAGCGTGTTGTCTACACCAGCAGTGTGGCCACCTTGGGTCTCAACTCCGATGGGACTCCAGCCGACGAGACTACTCCGGTTACCCTTGCCGACATGATCGGCCACTACAAGCGTTCCAAGTTTCTTGCCGAAGCCGAGGTGCAACGACTCGCGGAGGAAGAGAACCTACCCGTGGTGATTGTCAATCCATCAACCCCCGTGGGTCCGCGCGACATCAAACCCACCCCGACGGGCCGCATGATTGTAGAGGCCGCCTCCGGACGGATGCCGGCCTATGTGGACACTGGCCTCAATTTGGTTCACGTGGATGACGTGGCTGTGGGACACCTGCTGGCTCTTGACCGCGGCACCATCGGCAGACGATATATTCTAGGAGGTAAAAACCTGACTCTGAAAGAGATCTTTATCCAAATCGCCGCCAGCACCGACCGGCCGGCACCGAGGGTGCGCCTGCCGCATAATCTTATCTTGCCCATTGCCTACGTTGCCGAGGGGTGGGCTCGCCTCGTGGGTGGCAGCGAACCCCGGGTCACAGTGGATGGCGTGCGCTTGGCAAAAAAGCACATGTTCTTTTCTATCGACAGAGCAAAACATGAACTGGGCTTTACTCCCCGCCCAGTGGAAGAAGCACTCCGCGACGCTGTGGCTTGGTTCCAGCAACACGGGTATCTGCAATCAAAGAATCCAGTAGCCAGTAGTTGAGAGGAACTCAGTCGTCATTTCGCATTTCTCAATACGCATTCAGAAATCGCAAATTCCAAGCACCAAATTACAAATAAATCTCAAATTCCAATATTCAATGACCAAAACATATTTGAAATTCTCTTTTTTTAAGATGATGTGAACGTTTGGAATTTTGAATTTCGGTCATTGTTATTTGTTTGTTATTTGGGTTTTGTGATTTGTAATTTACATTAACTCCTGCCTGCTAAGTTATTCTAGAATCCTTGTGGGCTCCTTGGGAACCCGGCCGGTGTGTACCGTTTCTGAACGGAGTTGCCGACCGACTATTTTCTCCATCGCCCGGCCAATCTCCAAAACCCTATCCACATCCAGTCCGGTATCGATCCCCATCTCGTCCATCATCACTACCATGTCTTCCGTAGAGACCAGGCCCGTAATGGTCGGGTCCTTATAGTAATAAACGCCCGTACCGGCAACTGGTACACCATCAACGAAATTGGCGGGCTGACCGCCTGTACCTCCTAGTGTAGCTTCGAAATGGGTAATACCTGTCTGTAGCGCAGCCAGGACATTGGCCAGACCCCAACCTCGAATGGTATGAAAGTGGGCCACATGGAGGTTGGGATCCGGGAAAGCATCCAGGACCATACGATAATAGTCGTAGACTTCGTTGGGCGGCGCCGAGCCATCGTGGTCGGCGTGCTCGATATCATCAGCACCAATGTCTAGCCATCGACGGGTGAATTCAAGAGCCTTCTTGGTGTCAGTGGGCCCTTCTATGGGGCAACCCCATATGGTGCTCACCGTTCCGCATACCTTCAGGCCGTTGTCGTGGGCGAGTTGGATGTACTTCTCAGCCATCTTCCAATAATCTTTTAGTGACAGCCCCGAGTTCACCCTGTGATGCGACTCGCTGGTGGAAACCATGAAAAGTATTCGGTCCGGGCCAAAACCTTTCTGCCGTGACGCAATAGCCCGCTCCACCGCTCTTTCCCGAATGGTGATGGCGGTGGTTTCAACATCTTCAATGTGGTCGGCCACCAGCTTACTCGTATAGATAGATTCCATGAGCTCGTCAGCGTCAGCGAACTGCGGCATTCCCCTGGGGTTGCCGAAGTTCGTAACTTCTATTCGTTTGAATCCCGCCAGGATCAATTGCTCCGCCAGCCAGAGTTTGGCTCTGGTGGGAATGAATCTCTCCTCGTGCTGCAGCCCATCGCGCACACTGATATCACCAAGTACCACCCTGCTGGGATATTTGAGTCCCATACACGATCCTTTCCATTTTCATCAAAAATTAAAGCAAGAGTTCAACCACAAAGGTCACAAAGCACACAAAGGGGGCTCATTAGTGTTTACTGTCTTTTATCAGCCTCTGCCCCTTAATAAG
>CAMYLW010000435.1 GCA_947259475.1 Thermodesulfobacteriota bacterium | reverse complement strand
CCGGTGCCCTGGTGGCCGGCTGGAGGGGGGCTGGTTTGGGATGTCGTGAATATTCTGGCCATGGACACCGGAGGTGCGGTGGTATTGCATCGCACATTGACACAGCTTCGCCATGAAGGGCGCCAGATATCCGTGGAAGGGTTACGTCCGGAGTATGAAGAACTGCTCCAGGTCGTGTCGTCCAACTGGGATCGGGTGAGTGGCTTAGAGCCACTGCCGGAAGATTACAGCCAACGGTTGGAGCAATGGGGAAGCCGACAGGTTCAACAAGCGGTCAAGGCCCTAGAATTTTTAGGAGAATGCGCTGTGATTGTCATCGAATTATTGAAGCGGCCTTCGTTGATTCGCAAACAGGCCTTAATCCACAGCCTCGAACAGGATGGATTTCGTGCATTACCAATCACCGGGTTGTTGGCCTTCTTATTGGGGTTTGTCATTGCCTACCAGGGGGCAGAACAATTGCGACAGTTTGGGGCAAATATTTTTGTGGTGGATCTTGTAGGCATCTCGCTTCTGCGAGAAATTGCTCCATTGATTGTTGCTATTCTCATCGCCGGTCGATCAGGTTCAGCTTATGCGGCAGAGATTGGGGCCATGAAAGTGACGGAAGAACTCGATGCGGTCAGGACGCTTGGGGTCTCTCCCATGCAACTACTTGTCGTACCGCGTGTCTGCGCACTGGTGATCGCTGTCCCGTTGTTGACGGTCTATGCGGATGTGTTGGGTGTCATGGGTGGGGCGTTGATTGCTTCCAGTCAACTCAATGTCAGTTTTACGGAATTCGTTTCACGTTTTGAAGAAGCTGTGGCCGTACGACATTTTTTTATTGGAATTGGCAAGGCGCC
This sequence comes from Thermodesulfobacteriota bacterium, assembly GCA_947259475.1. Taxonomy (GTDB): domain Bacteria; phylum Desulfobacterota; class Syntrophobacteria; order BM002; family BM002; genus BM002. The sequence continues at coordinate 1,675 of CAMYLW010000435.1, read as the reverse complement.
GTTCTTTGCGATGATTATTGCGCTGGTTGGTTGTTATCAAGGCTTTCAGATCCGTGGTAGTGTGGATGATGTTGGACGGAGAACCACGATTAGTGTGGTGCAGAGCATTTTCTTGGTGATTGTCTTCGATGCGTTTTGCAGTATCGTGTTGAGTTGGTGGGAGATTTGATGATGGCCAATGTGATAGCACCGAGTCCTATTATTGAGGTCAGCCATGTCTGTACTCGGTTCGGAAAAGCCGTAGTCCATGAAGATGTGAGTTTGATAATTGAACAAGCGGAAGTGTTTGCGATTGCCGGTGGCAATGGGTCAGGCAAATCTACGCTCATGCGAGAGATGATCGGTCTGCATATGCCGGCTTCGGGGACTATTCGTCTGATGGGAATGGACAGCACGGGATTGGGGCAAATGGGTGCTCAAGATGTCTATCGCCGATTTGGAGTCATGTTTCAACAAGGAGCATTGTTTAGTTCGCTCACGTTGGAAGACAATGTGGCAGTTCCGTTAAAAGAACATACCGATCTCGATTCAAGGCTGATTCGGGAGATTGTGGCATTGAAAATCGCGTCAGTTGGTCTTCCGATGGAGAGCGCGACGAAATTTCCCATAGAACTGAGTGGGGGGATGCGCCGGCGGGCCGCGCTGGCCAGGGCCATTGTCCTGGATCCCGAACTGCTTTTTTTAGATGAACCGACAGCGGGGTTAGATCCCATCATCGCTGCCGGATTTGATGAGTTAGTCTTGCAGATGAAAAGCTTGTTGAAATTGACCGTCGTGATGGTCACGCATGATCTCGATTCATTATGGCGGATCGCCGACCGCGTGGCTGTGCTCGGGGAGGGGAAAATCTTAGGGATCGGCACGATGCAGGAGTTGGCCCATTCCCAGAATCCCTTGGTTCATGAATATTTCTATGGTCCGCGGGGACGGGCTGCGCGGGACCACCACGGAGCATAACCATGGAGCCAAAAGTTAACTATCTTTTGGCAGGTAGCTTTGTCGTTGTACTCGGCTTGGTTTCTCTGGGCTTAGTCGTCTGGTTGGGCAAGGCCGATTATCGAGGAGTGTATGACCGGTATGAGACATACATGCGCCAATCGGTGTCTGGTTTAAGCGTGAATTCAACCGTGAAATATCGAGGAGTCGATGTTGGGCGGGTTAAAGCCATTTCCTTGAACCCGGAGAATACCGAAGAAGTACGTCTTACTTTGGATATTCTTCAAGGAACGCCTATTAAAACAGATACCGTCGCGACTCTTCAAACCCAAGGGCTAACGGGATTGGCTACCCTGAATTTGGAGGGAGGGAGCCGTGAGGCCCCCAGCTTAGTTATTGAACCTGGACAGGAGTACCCCGTCATTCAATCTCGGCCCTCTCTATTTTTTCGTCTGGACATGGCACTCTCAAGACTCCTTTCAGACCAGAGTCTGACTAAGCTCCTGAAAAATTTGAATGCTTTTACCGAGAACGCCATGGCCCTGATGACTGAAAAAAATCGGGTACGTCTGGGAAGAACGCTTGCCGATCTTTCCACCATTTCTCGCACATTAGCCGGACAGAGTGCTTCGATAAACCATGCGCTTGAAACGGCTTCGGAGTCGATGGACAATCTGGCGATCTTGACTTCAACCATCAATGAAGAAATCCCACCATTGCTGAATCGGATTAGTACGAG
>CAMYLW010000434.1 GCA_947259475.1 Thermodesulfobacteriota bacterium | reverse complement strand
TTTGACGGTAGCTACGATTTACCGCTCACTGCTTACTGCTCACCGCTGACTACTGTCTACTGAATTCTCTGTTTTTCTTTCCTGGCACCTAAAACCATGAGACCTGACATCTGAAACCTGAAACCCTGAGATTTTTTCTTGAGAGGGTGGATTATAGAACCTAAATAAGCTGGGCCACAGTTGATTCAAATAAAACAATGACTTGCCTCGCCATCCAGATACACGCCAGTATACCGTGAATTTCCCCTGAAACTGTTCACTTTTTAATATCTGCCCTTTTGTTATTGGGCAGTCCGCTCCAGCAATCGTGGACAATGCTTGCCCCTGTTATACCTCCTTCCACCCGAAAAATTGCCTCAACACCTGAAACCCGTTGCTCAAATTACTCCAACCTGCATGATTCTTGCATCTAAAGAACGAAACCAATCAATTTGCGGTCTTTATTGTATTTTGAGGTCAATATTTACCTGACCAAGGAGGAAGGTATGAACATGGGGGAAATCAAGAACCGTATCATTGAGATTATTGCTAATCAGCTGGGAATCGAGGAAGAAGATGTTGCTGGCGACGCCAGCGTGGTGGACGATCTGGGTGCGGATTCCTTGGATGTGGTGGAATTGGTCATGGCCCTGGAGGAGGAATTTAACCTCGAGATTCCCGATGAAGAGGCAGAGAAGATCACTAACGTTCAGAATATTTTCGACTACATGAAAAGTGCTCTGCATGCAGCCTAAATTGGCCAGTCGGGCATGCGTCTAGCCCGGATATTTCATGAATTGCTGTCGCGAGACCACGAAGATGGGAGTACCACCGGGCAACCGCAGGGTGTTGGTTCTGAGGCGTACCTGAACGGTACGTCGCAGGGGCCGACACCCGAGGACGCCCGGAAGGACGTCCATATCCGTGGTCGCAGCAAGTGATTCATGAAATATCCGGGCTAGGTCGCTGCAATGCGACTCTTCCTTATTCAGACGAGCACCTGCATTGTAGAAGAGAGGAGGAAGACAATGCTTAGAAGGAGAAAATTTAGACTTGTGGCGGTATTCGCCGCTTTGTGCTTCCTGGGCCTCTGTGGCGGAAGCACTTTGATGGCAGAGCCCTTCCAGACATCAGCTAATCTAAACGCACAGATTAACTGGCTTGAGCATGAGCTTCGCAACGCCAGAAACGATGAAGTGGATATCCTGTCACCAAGGTCGTTTGCCGAAGCCGAAGAATTGGTGGCTGACGCCAAGAAAAGATTGGACCGTGGCGATAAACATTCAAAGATTTTTGATAAAATCGCCAGTGCACAGGCGGAGCTCCAGCGTGCCAAGCAAGTATCTAGACGTGCAAGAAGTGAATTGTCCAAGGTGATAAGAGCAAGGGAACTAGCCCGGGCAGCAGGCGCCACCAACTTTGAAAAAGACTACAATGAAGTGGAGGGTAAATTCCTTGATCTCACCAAAGCGATTGAGAAAGACAAGGTAGAGCGGGCTCGCAAAAATGGACCAAAGGTCGTCGAAGAGTATCGAACGCTAGAGTTGCGGGCAATCAAAGATCAGACCCTGGGCGAAGCCCGTAAGCTGATCAAGCAAGCTGAGAAGGAGGGCGCCAAGAGAACCGTGCCGAAGACTTATGCTGCTGTGCAGCAGAAGCTGCTGGAAGTAGATAAATTCATATCCAAGAATCCTTACCAGAAAGTGAAGATGCGAAATATGGCCAACGAGGCGCTATTGCAGGCTGGTCGGTTGCTTCAGGTAACGCGGCAGACCAAGACCATCAAAACAATGCGGCCCGAGCACATCACACTCTGGGTGGAGGGGATGCTATACGACACTTCAAACCAACTCACCACGCCGGACATGCGGGATCAACCTCTGGGTACCCAGTTAGAAAATATACTCGGTTCCATCCAAGCACTGCAGCAAGATCACCGCTTCCTGGTCAATAAGGTAAAAAGTCAACAGGATGAGATCCAAGCACAGGACAAACAGATAGGCTTTTTAGAAAAAGAAGCCCAAAAGCACATGGCAGCAAAGGAACGGTTGGCTGCAGAAAGAGAAAGTGCTGAAAAACGGTTGGCTGCGGAAAAGCGTTTCAGCCAGTTGTTCAGAGAGGTCCGAGCCTACTTCGAGCCCAATGAAGCAGAGGTGTACAAGCAGGGATCTGATCTTGTAATCAGATTGAAAGCTATCCAATTTCCCGTGGGCAAACATGTGATCATGCCCAACAACTACTCACTGCTGAGCAAAGCTCAACGAGCCATTCGAACCTTCGGCCAGCCGAGTCTTGTCATCGAAGGCCATACGGACAGCACTGGCTCAGAGGTGCGCAACCAGCATCTGTCCCAGCGACGAGCAGAAGCAGTGCGGGCCTATCTGGTGGCTAATGGAACTCTGCCTGTGGAGAAAATAATAGCCGTGGGATACGGGTCCAAGCGGCCACTGGCCTCAAACAAAACCCCAGATGGACGGGCTATCAATCGTCGGATTGATGTTATCATTAAACCGGTGGCCAAGGCGGGATAAAGGAGATTTTAGATTGTAGATATTGG
>CAMYLW010000433.1 GCA_947259475.1 Thermodesulfobacteriota bacterium | reverse complement strand
CCGGAATGACGGGTTCGGCGAATTGTGACATAGTTTCCAGGGGGAGAAGAGATTCCTGTAGAGCTAAGTTAATGGCGTAAAGCAAAATCATTGGTGGAAGCGGCTGGCATCTCTTGCTCTTCTGCGCTTTTCAAACTCTTCCCTCAGCACATCAAGTTTTTTCTGTTGATCGTTGTTTAGCTCCTTTTTTATCTGCAAAAAACCCTCATCCATTATTTTCTTTATCTCGGGACGATTTTTGAGGAAAAACTCCCGTCGCTTTGTTCCCATTTGCTCGACGATCTTTCCTATTTTAATCTTTTGGTCCGGCGTCAAGCTCAGCTCTTTGGAAAGCTTTCTCATGATAAAGGCCTGTCTGGCCTTGGGATCCTTTCTTATGTGCTCAAACCTGTCTTTAAGGTAGACCCCAGTACCTAATGAACCGGCTAGGACACCAAGGACAAACACCAGCAATAAACCTGAAATTAGTTTCCATCTCTTCATGGTTCCACCTCAGAGCCCTGCGAAGAGGGCAAAGGTTAGTTCTTCTGTACCATTCATAAGGAGTTGAAACACCTCGTACTGGGAGGTGAAATCGGAAACAGCGAAAAGCACTGTTAATCCAAATATTAACAGACAAGTAACCGGAGCAAGTCGCCAGACCAGTTGCTCGAGCATCTCAGGAAAGCTTGGTGTCGGCTGTAGTGCACCGAGGTTCCGAACGCGGCGCATAACGTCCTGCTGCCACTGATCTCCGACTTCAACGGTTTCCTTTTCCTGATACTCTTTTCTGAGTATTGCTTGCACCACTTCATGTTCAGTTTTAGGCGGTTTCATGTTGTACTCCCTCTATCTAGGCCGGATATTTCATGGGTTAGGAGCTTATGCAGTTTCTTGCGGGAGCGAAATGATCGCACTTTTACATTGGCAATGCTCCATCCGAGAAGATCCGCGGTCTCCCTCATCGAATACCCTTCAAAATAGACCAACTCCAACACCATCCTGTCCGCCGCTGACAATCTATCCAAGGCCCAATCCAATATCTCCCTGGCTTCTTTTTGTAAGCTTTGTTCGTGGAAGGATTGACTTGCTTGAGCGGATATGGCCTCTTCCAGCCAAACCTGGTGCTTTTCTGTAAGAGAGCTCATGGGGAGTTCTCGAGATTTGTAGTGTTTTCGCCAAAAGTCATAACAGGTTCTCACGGCAATTGTTGACAGCCACTGCTTGAAGCTGCTCTCCCCTCTGAATGTCGGCAGTGATTGATAGGCTCGTATAAACACATCTTGCGCAGTCTCTTCTATTTGGCCATATGGTAAATGCTTCTTTAATAGCATCAGCACATGATTTTGATACTTTCTCAGCAAGTGTTCAAAAGCATTTACGTCTCCAGCGACAATCTGAGCAACGATTTCAGCATCACCAGATGTGGAAGAATCATTATCCATTGTGGGTATCAGCCGGGTTAGAGAGTACGCGCATCACATAGCAACAAACCACTGCATCAGTCAATTGGGTCAGGAGGCAGATGCGGCTTCCTGACCCTGCTGGTAAATTCTAATCTTTGTGGTTTTCGAACCAACGATCAAACCGACCTCTGATTTCTTCAATTCTTTCGGCCTTGCGTTCTTCCAATAATTGCAGTTGTGCAGGAGTAAGCACCGTCTTCATTTCGGCCATCATTTTTGCTCCCATTACCAGCAACTCTTCTTTGATGGGTGCCGCCTGGCGATGGGCATTTCTTATTTCATTTTCATTGAATTCTCCAGCTTGTATTGCTACCCGAATATTATGTCGTGCCTCCCGAAGGTTATTTTTGGCGCTTTGTATATCATTCTCATATTTCTCGATGATACTCAATATCTGAGACTTTTGAGAATCTGAAAGGTTGAGTTGAATCAGAGTTTTCAAGCCAAGAATTCTTGATCCCATGACGCCCTTAAATCCAGACTGTCTGCCAAAGTGCATGGCGTCTACCGCAAATGCGCCTGCAAAAACTATTGTCAGGGCTAATGCTGCGATCAACACTTTTGATTTCATCGTCTCCTCCTTAGCCTGGATATTTCATGAATCACTTGCTGCGACCACAGATATGGTCGTCCTTCCCGGCGTCCTCGGGTGTCGGCCCCTGCGACGTACCGTTCAGGTACGCCTCGGAACCAACACCCTGTGGTTGCCAGGTGGCACGCCCATCTTTGTGGTCTCGCGACAGCAATTCATGAAATATCCAGGCTAGTCGTTTTAATGGTTTTTTAGGCCCGTCTGATGAATCGTCCCCTTACTTATTATTGTCGGAGGCTAGCAAAGAAAGGTTACGAGAATTTCATCCCTCCCGATTGCATCGAGAGCACTCAGGACTTAATTTGACTGAGTAAGGCGAGGCCGATAAACCTAGCCCCAGTCCATTTAATGGCGTCCGAACATTCTTGCAAAAATAAAGGGGGAAAGAAAATGACGATAAAAGCGTTTGCAGCACAGACAGCTGGAGGAGAACTGGAACCCTTTGAATACGATCCTGGAGAGCTTGCAGCTGACCAGGTTGAAATTGACATCAGCTCTTGCGGCATTTG
>CAMYLW010000432.1 GCA_947259475.1 Thermodesulfobacteriota bacterium | reverse complement strand
CCGCCGCCAAAATGAAAGGCTTCCGCTTGCGGGCCAGAGCTGAATTCGAAATGGACATTCTCCCAGCCCGGCGGCGGCTTGAAGTCCTGGCCTGCCTGCCAATCGGGGCCCAGCTGATCGTAGCGCTGCCGTTTTTCAGGATCTTTAAGTACCTCGTGGGCCTCGTTCACCTGCTTGAACTTTTCCTCAGCCTCTTTATCCTTGTTGACGTCAGGGTGGTATTTGCGAGCCAGCTTGCGATAAGCCTTCTTGATCTCGGCGGCGTCGGCATTTCGCCCAACGCCCAGGGTTTCATAATAATCTTGAAATTTTACTGCCACCTAACCACACCTATCTGACCATCCCAGAGCCAGGGCTTTAATCATCACACTGATTTCATCAAGACTCTATCCGGGGGCTGTGAACCCTGCCTGATCAGCTGCGACTCATGGTCTTTTTTTTGAGTAAATCAGCAAAATACACTATCTAGTGTAATATTTTCCTTTACTAAAAAAATAAGAATTTGTGAGATATTTTCAAGTGGGTGTTAAGAAAAAATTTATAATTTGTTTGATATTATCAAACTTTTTATATAATCATCGTGGCGGGGATGGGGGAGGAATAAGGCTAATGCTGTTGATTTAAGCGTAGGTCGGGTGGTTTCCGCCTTGGCGGAGTTCACCCGACAACAATCGCAATACTTACTTTTCCGTCGGATCAACCCCGTACAGCGAGACTAACGCGGGAACGATCCGACCTACGATCTGGAGAAATCAAAGGACGACAATCTCTAAAACCGGCACGTTTTCGTGAAAAAATTCTCTACGCTATTTTTTACTTGACTTTTTCCCCCCATTATCTGTTTTATTAATACAATAGTTCTCGAATATAGATTCTCTTGATTTATAGTTTGATTGATGTACACGTCTTGTGACTCGTTTGGATGTCGAGCTCCTCAAGAACCGGTTATCTGTATAGTTTTAGAGTAGCGGCACGTACTGACATCTAAACCCCTCAGGTATTAACACCAGGCACCCTGGTGTATTCAAATAAGCCAAGAGTTTTTTAAATAATGTAATTTTTCGCTTTATTTCAATTGGAGGGGGTGTAGCATGACTTGTGACTCGTTTGGATGTCGAGCTCCTCAAGACAAGAACCGGTTATCTGTATAGTTTTAGAGTAGCGGCAGGTCCTGATATCTAAACCCCGCAGGTATTAACACCAGGCATCCTGGTATATTCAAATAAGCCAAGATTTTGTTAGCATTGTAATTTTCCGCATTATTTCAATGAGGGGGTGTAGCATGAACTGCAAGAGTCTGGCGAGAATTCTTATCCTTGTTTTGGCCGTAGTGGCGCTCGCTGCTTGCGGCGTTGAACAGCCCGTAGACGTGAAGGCAATTACCTCGCAGCCTAAAACCTTCGTGGGTTCAGATACCTGCAAAATGTGCCACCTGGAGCACTATGACTCCTGGAAGATGACCCAGCACAGCCGGATGATTCAGGATGCGAAGAAAAATCGGGATGTCATCGTCGTCCCAATCGACGAGAAAAGAATCCGCGCAGATCTGGCCAAGCTCTCCAAAAAGCTCAAGGTCCCGGCGGATAAGATTTACGTGCCAACAGTCGACGAGATCCTTTATACCATCGGCAGTCAATGGAAGCAGCGCTATATCGTAAGAAAAGACGGAACGCTCTTTATCTCGCCAATTCAATACAACTTGGAAACCCATCGCTGGGTAAATTACCAGCGGCGGCTGCCACAGCACCGGGGTGGATTTAGAGAAACAGACCTTCAATGAAACGGGCGTGGCCTGTGAAGCATGCCACGGTAAGGGCTCCTGGCATGCAGCCCTCCCAAAAACTGAGGTCTTTGAAAAACGCCAGACCATCGTCAATCCGGCCAAGTTGCCCACGGGAGTGGCCCAACAGATCTGCGGCTCCTGCCACAACCGTGGGAAAGCCACACAGATGAAAGGCGCCGGCTGGCCGGTGGGCTATGAGCCGGGCAAGGCTTTGGAAGCCTTCTATCAATCGACCACCTACGCTGCTGGGGACAAGAAGCATTTGTATTCCAATGAGTTTTCCAAGGGCCATCACCAGCAACACATCGACTGGTCTCAATCGCCCCATGCCAAGGAAGGGGTCACCTGTACCTCGTGCCATTACGTGCACCAGATTGGCATACCACCAACACGTTCCCAGACACGTGCTGCCGGTTCCAAGCAGTGCAGCGAATGCCACGCCATGACCAGCAATGTGGGGGCGCATTCCATCCATTCATTTGGTAATTGTGTGGGCTGCCACATGCCCAGAATTGCCAAAAGCGCCGAAATTGGTGACATTCGCAGCCATACCTTCATTGCCCTATTGCCCATTGAAACCATCAAAGATCCAACAATTCCAAACTCTTGCACCAGCTGTCACAGACACAAGGGTGCTGACCTGCAGAAGCTGCAGCAAACGTACGAACTGTTGACTCAGCGGCCGAAGCCGGTGGGCAAAACCATTACCAATGTGCCATACAAGTAGGGCTACTGAAGGAGATTATGCATGGAGAGGATCAGCCCTTTGAAGTTTTGGCTGGTTGGCGTCCTCCTTGTGGAGTTGATGCTCCTTGGAAATGTGGCATTCGCCCAAGAGGAGGTCGCCTCAGCCCTCCGACGCTACAAAGCCTATGAGGCCAGCACTGGCTATTATGAGGAGTATGAAGTTCGCCCGCGTCACCAGCGTCCCCTGATCAGTGTTCCCAACATCCGCCAGGGGATTTTCCCTTACAGCCCAACGGGAGCCAAGGTACGCAGCCGCACCCATTTGGCGGATTCGCATCAGGGAATACGATTTTACTGGGGACGTCAATGTGAGGATTGTCACCCGGCGGCAGCTCTGGACATTCACACCACTCGCGCCAATCTCACCTGTCGCCAATGCCACGGTGGTGAACCCGTCGCCAGCATCAACTACTATTGGTCTCCCATGAATCCGATTCGGCGACATGCCTATGTGTGCTCCAAATGCCATGAGGGTGCCAGCGCTTCTTATGCCAGTTATATAGTGCATGAGCCCAATCCGGCCCTGGCCAGCACTAGGGCGGCTTTTCCGGCGCTCTTCTATGTATTCTGGATCATGATAGGTTTGGCGGTGGGGACGTTTGCGATCTTCTTGCCGCACGATGTTCTGTGGGGGATTCGCGAACTCTTTGTAAAAAAGGAGAAGCCTAAAGGTGAGCCCAAAGAATAGAATCCGTCGCTTCACACCGGTGCAACAGCTCTTCCACCTGCTGCTCATCTTATCTTTTATGACACAGGCAGTCACCGGTTTGGCCCGGTTGTTTATCGAGACATCCTGGGGTAAGTGGCTGGCCTGGTTGTTTGGTGGGTACGATGCCTGCCGTACCATACACATATATGTGGGCATCTTTATGATCTGCCTCTTCGTGTTGCACCTTCTCTATGTGCTCGGAAAGTTCAACTGGAAAGAGTTCCCGGGCAGTCTCTATGGACCAGATTCTCTCATGTTCCGCTTTAAAGATGTCAAAGATTTCTTCCAGCATGTGGGCTGGTTTTTTGGAATTGCCAAGGCCCCGGAGTTCGATCGCTGGGGTTACTGGGAAAAGTTCGACTACTGGGCCGTGTTCTGGGGAATTCCCGTGCTGGGTATAACCGGACTCCTGCTGGCCTACCAGTTGGCGGCAAGTAAAATCATGCCCGGCTGGGGGTTGAACATTGCCCTCTGGATCCACTCCACCTCGTTCTCTCTAACCTCCGTCGCAGCAACTTTCCCATGGACCGGGCCATGTTTGAAGGTAGTGTGGAGCTGACCCACGCTCGCCACGAAAGGCCCGCCTGGGTTTCTCGGCTGGAACAGGCTGGCGAATTGGAGAGAAACCTGGTGCCTGAGGCCCCAGTTGGACGACGGGCGATTTTTTACGTCTTTGGCTACGCAGTGATACTTGTCGCCACATTTCTACTTGTGGGAGGACTGGTCAACGTCCCATACATCACCTGGTAGAAGGTTCGTGCTGGAATCGGTTCGCTTAACCCACCCTGTGGCCAAACGTAGGTCGGGTGGTTCTGCGGAGCAGGTTCACCCGACAACAATGGCAATCCTGCTTTTACGTCGGATCAACCCCGCTGCCGCGTGAACGATCCGACCTACGGTGCTAAGACTCGTAGGGTGCATTAAGGCCTAAAGCCGAATCCACCTTGCATTGCTAGTACACAGGCCACCATTGACAAGAGCAAATGGTTACTTAGATTATCTATAACTATTGTTAACTGAATTGGCAGGGGAGGTTTCATATGTATTCAGAAACAGTCATGGATCACTTCAAGAATCCAAGAAACGTAGGTGAGATGAAGGATGCAGATGGGGTGGGGGAAGTTGGCAATCCCATTTGCGGCGACATGATGAGCATTTATATCAAAGTGAAGGATGACTCCATTGATGATATCAGTTTCCTGACCTTTGGCTGCGGTGCGGCCATTGCGGTCTCCAGCATTCTCACCGAAATGGCCAAGGGAAAAACCATTGATGAGGCCCAGAAGATCACCAACAAATCGGTTGCCGCGGCTTTGGAAGGTCTTCCCAAGAACAAACTGCACTGCTCCAATCTTGGTGCTGATGCCCTACAGCTGGCGATCAGGGATTATCAAGACAGAAAAGCAGGCATAGTCAGAGAAGAGCCCAAGAGAAGCGACAAGCATGAACACGGCCATGGCGATGCATGTTACTGCCCCTATTGTGATGTGGAGGCGGAGGGTGAGTCGCCGGTTTGTGTAAACTGCGGCCGCGAAATGGACGAGGCTCATTAGGGAGGCAATACGGTGAGTATTATAAATTTGGACTACCTTGCAGCGAATCCACTCCTGCCGGAAGTGCAGGAGGCCATGATTGAAGCCATCAAAAAGAATTATAGCAATCCATCGAGTCAGCACCAGTTGGGGGACGAGGCAGCGGCTGCCTTGCAGCAGGCCAGGGAACAGGTGGCCAGAATGATCAACAGCCCGGTGCCAAAAGAAGTGGTCTTTACTTCCAGCGGCACGGAATCGGTCAATCATGCCGTCAAAGGGGTTGCATTTTCCAATGCAGAAAAGGGGAAACATATCGTCACCTCAAACATAGAGCATAATGCCACCCTCCGGACCCTCAGGGCCCTGAAAATGATGGACTATAGAGTCACCTCTGTACCGGTTGATGAATACGGTCTGATCAATCCCAGTGATGTGGCTGATGCCATCCGGGATGACACGATTCTGGTGACCATCATGCACAGCAACAACGAAATCGGAACCATCCAACCCATTGAGGAGATCGGCCAGATCACCCAAGAGAAGAAGGTTATCTTCCACTGTGATGCGGTGGATTCGGTGGGTGTAGTCCAGATAGACGTCCAGAAATTGGGAGTAAACTTACTCAGCTTTGCCGCCAACCAGTTCTATGGGCCATCGGGAGTGGGAGGTTTATATATCCGCCGAGGCACCAGAATCTGGCCTCTCTTGGATGGTGGCGTGCAGGAAAACAACAAGCGAGCCGGCACCGAGAATCTTATAGGTATCATCGGTATGGGCGTGGCTGCCGAGTTCGCCACCCGAGAGATGGAATTTCGGATCAAACATGCACGAAAGCTTAAGCAAAAGTTGATTGAAGGTCTGCAAAGCCGCATTGAGGATATCCTTATCAATGGACATCCGGAACTTTCCCTGCCCAACCTGGTTTCGGCATCAGTTCAGTTCATTGAGGGCGAAGGTATCGTCCTAATGCTGGATGAAGAGAATATCGCCGCTTCAACCAAATCTGCCTGTGCCGCCGGGGCTCTACAAGCCTCCCACGTCCTGCTTTCCATCGGTCGTGATTTTGCTGACGCCCAGGGAACCCTGGTCATCACTTTTGGACGAGATACCACAGAGGCTGAGATCGAGCGCTTTCTGGAGGTACTGGAAGAGGTGGTTCAGACCCTGCGCAACATGTCTCCACTGTACATAAAGGCCATGCAGGAAAGGGCAGAAGGGGTAGCCCTGAGTTAAGGCGACAAATCTCCTTGTGCCACGACTGTGCCGCAATTCGCCGAACCCGTCATTCCGGTCGAGCCCGACTGCGACGGGCGAGATCCGGAATCCAGTGAAAGTGACGAATTGTGACACAGTCTCCCAGTATTTTAGAATGGACTCTAACTACGCACAATTAGTTAATCCTAGCGGTTATACCCTTCAATCATAAAGGCAAATATGGTATGCTGCACTCTCATCTGCATAAATAAAATGCTGCTAGCAGACGAAAATGAAAGAAAGCACC
>CAMYLW010000431.1 GCA_947259475.1 Thermodesulfobacteriota bacterium | reverse complement strand
CTGATCTCTGACCTCTAATTTCTGCCTTCTGTCTCCTGTTCTCTCTTCTTTAGAAGGGCTTCAGCTATAATAAGGTCTGTTGGCGTAGTGACCTTGATGTTCTCCGGAGATCCCGGGACCAAATGCACCGAGACTCCCAGACTTTCCACCAGGGCAGCATCGTCAGTGACCATCATCTTATCCCGGGAAGCCTTCTCATATGCTAACCGCAAAAGGCTGGCTTGAAAAGCCTGGGGCGTCTGCGCCAACCAGATGGTTTCGCGTTCCAAGGTCTCAGCCACCACTTCCTCTTTAGCCCTTTTCACAGTGTCACCTGCGGGTACGGCTGCTAGCGCTGCACCATGGCGATTGGCGGCCTTCAGCACTGCCCCCAGTAGATCGACACTTACGAGCGGCCGCACGCCGTCATGAACTACAACCAGTTCGCAATCACCTGGGACTGCCTCGAGCCCACGGGCCACGCTATCTTGACGTTCCGAACCACCGTCCACCACCCCGAGCAACTTACGACAAGGATAGGGTCCGAGAACACTCTCCTTCAGGACTTGGCGCTGTTGAGAGGCTACCACCAGCACCACCCCGTCAACCTCAGGGCTCTTATCAAACACTTCAAGTGTGTGGGCGAGAACAGGAATTCCTTGCAGATGCAGAAACTGCTTTTCAACAGTTCCACCCATGCGCCGTCCCTCACCAGCGGCTGGAATTATGGCAACAACACGCATAACTGTTCTACGCTTAGGAAACGATGGAAATGAATTGAGAGGGCATGAGGAGTCTGTAGACAAAAAAAAGAGAATAGAGCAGGTCATAAGCCGAGTTCTGTTTCCTTCGGGGATCACTCCCCAATGGACAATGATCATTCATCTAGGACCACGATTACTCGCAGCCTCAAGCGACCTACCCGAGAGCTTGGACGGGCCATCCTCAATGCTCTCCTATTTGGTCTTGCTCCAAGTGGGGTTTGCCGAGCCTCCGATGTCACCACCGGAGCTGGTGAGCTCTTACCTCACCGTTTCACCCTTACCTCGGGAAACAAACGTTCCCCGAGGCGGTCTGCTTTCTGTGGCACTTTCCTTCCCATCACTGGGACTGGGCGTTACCCAGCACCTTGCCCTATGGAGCTCGGACTTTCCTCTCCCCCGGCGGCCGAAAAACGGCAAGCACGGGGCAGCGATCATTTGACCTACTCTATTCTCACCGCGTCAAGCGATATGTCTCTCTATCTCCCCCCTGCAGGCCACGATCTATGGCCTCATTCGCCAAGCGATCAGCCTGCTGGTTCAGTTCACGGCCTACATGAAAAATAGCATAATCATCAAACTGCTGCAATCTTGACACGGCCTGGTCAAACAATAACCGCAGTCGAGGATTGCGCACCTTATACTTTCCGCTTAACTGTCTCACCACTAGTTCAGAGTCCGAAAATATCTCAATCCGCTTGACACCCAGGTCGGCCGCAGCCTTCAGTCCCCTTACAAGAGCTCGGTATTCTGCTTCATTATTAGTGCCATTGTCGAGATAGCGACTTAGTTCAAAAATCTGTTCACCCTTGTCGTCCAGAAGGACCACTCCTGCTCCGGAGGGACCAGGATTGCCCCTTGAAGCTCCATCGCAGTAAAGAGAAACACTCATCATTCGCGTGCCAAGCACCCTTTCCTGGCTATCAGCCGCAGGGTCAGTCCATTCTTCACAACAACGTAGGTGTTCGGCGATAGCCTGGAAGAGGCTGCCCACATCTTTCCTGGTAAGATCGGGAAATTCTGCTCGGAGTAGCTCAGTGGGCAAACGCTCACCCAGCAGCTCGAAAACCCGAATGAGCCGCTGACGATCAAGTGCGCTTCTTGAACCCATTAACGTAAATCCCTTCCGCTACTCCAGCTCCCCCAAAACCTGGGACGACTGCTTATATGCCTCGTGACCTGTCCAATAAATAATCCGCAGGCAATTTGGACAGTTCATCATCTTTTCATTTCTTTGCAAATCGATAAAGGTCTGCGGGGGCAAGTTCATGTGGCAAACCTCGCAGGTGCCTCTGTTCACCGAGGCCAGCGCCACACCACCTCTTTTATCTCTTAGAAATCGGTACTTTTTCAGCAAATCTGAAGGAATTTTGGGTTTGAGCTGCTCCTTCTGTTCTTCAAGACTCATAATCAGCGCATCTGCCTTCTTCGCCTCCTTTTCAAGCTGGGCACCCTCCTCTTTCAGTTTCTTGCTGGCCTCGACCACCAACAGCTTGTGCTCCCGGATCTGCCTATCCAGATCATCGGCGCTCTCCATTTGCTCGATGATCTGGTCTTCACGCCCTCGAACAAGCTCTTCAATGTCGTCGATCTCTTTCAAGCTGGCCTGATACTCCTTGTTGCTCTTGACCTCCAAAAGCTTCTGCTTGCTCTTGGCTTTTCGCCCTTCTAGGTCCTCCACCTCTCCCTCCAGATCCCGCCGCAATTTCTTCCCAGACTGCAGTATCATCTTTTTGTCTTCCAGCCTCGCCTCCGCCTCCTTTTCTTTCTTTTTCAGTGCGGCGATCTCCTTGGGAGCGCGAGCTTTGTGCTCC
>CAMYLW010000430.1 GCA_947259475.1 Thermodesulfobacteriota bacterium | reverse complement strand
GACAAGATTCTCTCAGCCTGACTTCTGGCCAGTGCGAAAGGATCCAGTTCCACCTTTTCTCCCACCGCTTCCCCAAGATCCCTGAAGAAGACAAAATAGAGAGATTGGATCAGAAAGAACATCCACACCGCCAAACCCCAGGTCACTGCGGAGTGCGGGGTGAAGAATGCTACCAGGGCTCCACCACCAAGGCAAAGTGCAAACTCGGCGCCAAGTGTCTTCAGCAACCCTCCCTGAAAACAGATGCCGCTCCTCACCCAGCTGAGCACTCCCAGCGCCAGGAATAAAAAGGCAGCATTGGTATCTCCCCAGAACACCAGGAGAAGAAGCAGGAGAAGCGGGAAGACAATAGAGAGCCTGTTTGCCCTTCCCCACTTGGTCAGGATGACCAGGTATCCGGCGAGAGACAGCCAGATGGCTAACCTAAAAGCGGTGGACCAGTAAAGAAACGAACTCATTACCATGACTGTGGGGACAAATGAGATCCCACACAAAAGCCCGTACAGAATGGTTGTGAGCATCGGTCGTTTGGTGATCTTCATTTCTCAGCACCTCCTTTGGCAGCTTCCTTGCGCTTGAGCAATTCGAGTTCCACCTCCTCCTCATTCGGTTCCTTGGAGGCAGCGGCCGGTACGGTGGTTGCAATGGTTTTTTCCCACTGCTCTCGCTCCGCTTGATGAGAATACTCTTTTGCCCTGAGCTGAAGTTGCTCATACTGGAGCCTTTGCTCCTCCACTTGTTCGTGAAACTCCCTTATCTCCCGGCCGAGGTTTTGAATGCGACGACTGAGCTCCTCCCGGTGATAAGCTAACGGCTTTATCTTCTTGATCAGCAAGCGAGCTATGTCATCTTTGTCCTTTTCAATTGCTGCCCCGATATCCTGGTCCAGCTTTTCGCACTGCTCCGCATACCTCTCATAGTCCTGCTGTGCCTTGTCTCTGGACACCACCATCTGTCTCAAGCTCACCTCTTTACGGCCCAACTCCTCCTCCATGTCCCGCATGTATTGTTTGAGAAGGAGGCCCTTGTCTTCCAGTTGGTCCATAACACCATGGATATCCGCCTTACATAGCCTCATGAATCTAGTCATGATTCCCATTGTTTTCCTCCTTGTTAAAGCCTTCAGCGATCAGCCAACGCTTTGCATGCTGAAAGCTGACCGCTGAGAGCTGATCGCTTACCTCTTGCTGCGTCTGCCACTGTAGCCTTCGTATTGAAGGGCCTTGGAGTTTTTCTTCTGTTTCTGCTCGACCTCTTGCGGCGCTCCCTGGAAGGTATCTTCTACCATGTCCCGGAGACCCCCGAGATCTTTGTCCAGACTGGTTGCCACCTTAGGTGAAGCAACCACAGCATTCACTGACCGCTGCGCCTGGAAATATTCTTCGATACGTCTCAGAGCTCCCTTCTTGCTCCCTTTCTTGATATCGGTTGCGACTTCCTCTCTGAGCCTGTTGATGTCTTCTTTTACTACCTTTTCCTCCCACTCGCTCTTGTCGATAGAGCTGTAGACTTCCTGCTGGTCCTTGACACAGGCAATCTGAAAAGCGTCATCCAGGTTCACTGTGTAGGAGCTGTCCTTGTACCGGTAGTGGGCATTGATCCCTTTGATTGCAAATGTCTGCTCTCTGTGGGTGGGTACTCTCAGGGTGAGAAAGATTTTCTTGCTCTGGCCGGAGAGTAAATTGCCCGGATGAACGATTGCATGATTGCCCTTTACCTGGATGGGATAGCCGGAACCATCTACAACTGAAAGGCCATTGGTCAGCGGTATCCGCACCTCCACCGAGGTCGCCACTGCGGCTCTGGTATTGTTGAACTCTTTTTGAAACACCTCAGCGAAAAGGTTGGGATTTTCCAGATAGTAATAGTTGCCGGCTCCCCGGTCGGCGATCCTCGTCATCAAGTGCTCATTGAAATCGGAGCCTACCCCTACTGTGCTTACAGCAAACGCCTTCTCCATCGAGATGGCGGCCATATTTCCCAGTGAAGTCGCGTCGGTGATCCCCCTGTTGGCGAGCCCGTCTGAAATGAGAATAACCTTGCGAGTGTTGCCATTGATTCGGGATGAGAGCAGAACCTCGATTCCCTCCTGAAGGCCGGCGCCGAGATTGGTCCCTCCACCCGAGGCTATACTCCTTATAATTGTCTCCAGTCGCTTGCGGTTGGCAGGTGTAATCTTGATCAGACCCGAGCATCTTTGCACACCGTCAGAGTAAGTTACCAGCCCGAACCGGTCAGCTGCTGATAAACTGGAGAGAAGGCTCAATGCGGCCCGTTTGGCATCATCGATCTTCTTGCCGTTCATGGAACCACTGCGATCCAAGACGATCACCATATCGACGTGGTTTGCATCTCCTCGATCCAGGTCAAAAACCTCGTCAGCGGTCAGGGTGAGCGCCAGGGCCGCCATCCCATCGGTTCCAAAGAGGACCTTATCCTGGGTGAGGTTGCCGGAAAGTGTAACCACGCCGTTTTTTCCCGAAATAACGGGTGGCGACCATAACCTGAAAGGACCGCTTTTGCTGGCATACACTATTGCGGTGCAGGTGATGGTCAACAAA
>CAMYLW010000429.1 GCA_947259475.1 Thermodesulfobacteriota bacterium | reverse complement strand
TAAACATCGGCTGGAACCAGGCATGGTTTTCGGTTAAGCTCTTGGAGGTAATGGGCCAGCTTGCCGGCGGTAGTAGTCTTGCCGGATCCCTGCAGGCCCACCAACATGAACACCAAGGGAGTGCGGCCGGTAAGATCCAAGGGTGCAGCTTCGCTACCCATGAGCTGCGTCAAAGAGTCATGGACGATTTTGACCACTTGCTGACCGGGAGTAAGGCTTTCCATGACCTCCTTGCCCACGGCTTGGTCGGAGAGGTCAGCAACAAATTTCTTGGCCACTTTGTAGTTGACATCCGCCTCTAGTAAGGCAAGGCGAACCTCACGTAGAGCCTCCTTGAGGTGTTTTTCAGAGAGCTTTCCCTGGCCCTTGAGACGTTTGAAGGTACGGTTGAATTTTTCAGTTGGATCATCGAACATAGTCACTGCTGCCCGCTAGATTCCCGTAAAACATAAAGCCATTCATTATAGAAACGCTACATTAGACTGTCAAGGAAAACTAGACAGGGGAGTTTCACCGAAAAAACATAGAAACAACCATGTTCACTATCAAGTAAATATCCAAAAAAATTCTGGACATTCAAAAAGATTTCCCCTATTTTAGTTTGGCAACCATAAGTGAAACTTTTTACAACCTTCTGGGATGCTCAATTGGGCGTCCTTTGTATTCCATGTTGGGTAAAGAAACCCCTAAGATCTTTGAGCAGCTCATCCTGGTGTCGCAACTGGGATTGACCATGGTGGGCTCCATCGGTCTTGGTTTTGCCATTGGTTACTTTCTGGACAAGTGGCTAGGCACCAAAGGCATTTTTCTTACTCTCTTCATCCTTTTGGGCATCGGCGGCGGTGGCTACACCGTCTATAGACAAATCAGGGAATTGGAGGATTCTGAAGAAGAGAATTCGTGAGATTTCGGTGCTCACACGTTGGTTTTTTGGTTATGGGCGATTATGGGACGCTAAAGAAGGCTCTGATTAAGAAGGCACTGTTAATATCCCTGGCCGTTGCCTGTATTTTTCTAGTCTTAGATTTCAAATCAGCAGCCAAAGGTGTTGTCCTGGGCAGCCTTTTCAGCGTGGTGGAATTCAAGCTGATGGCACAACGCTTGGAGCGTCGCTTTGTCCACCAGGGCAGGGGCAGAGACTATTTTGGCCTGATTGGAAGATATTTTCTCCTTGCCATTCCCTTGATTGTCGCCCTCAAGTTGCCTTCCATCAACTTCTTTGCCACAGTGGGAGGCATCTTCGCGGTAAAAGGTGCTATTTTTTACCATGTCTTGATTAGTAACCGGCATTTATCAGTGCAGACGGAAGATAGTCCAAGTTAAGATTCCTAGGGTTGACGAGTAAGCATGGAAAATATCGGCAAAGTTAGTCAATGGGTTTTCTACCTTGGCGATACGAGGCTGGTAGTCAACCATCACACACTCATAATGACCTGGGTGGTCATTGGTCTTACCCTGTTATTTGCTTGGCTTGCCACCCGGAGCAGGAAGATGGTTCCGGGACCGTGGCAAATGATCGCCGAGCTTCTAGTGGACTGGTTTAAAGAGTTGGTGCGTGACGCTTTGGGTGAGGCTTATGAGGAGCGATATTTTCCCCTTATCTGCGCCCTGTTCATCTTCTTGCTTTTATGTAATTGGGTTGGGATTGTTCCGGGCCTCGAGGAGCCCACCAAGGATCTGAACACAACCCTTGGACTAGGGCTCATGGGCTTTGTTATCGCCCATGGAACAGCCATCAAGGTCAAGGGACTGAAAGAGTACATCAAAGAATACTTCGAACCGATGTTTTTTCTGGCGCCCCTGAACGTGGTGGGAGAAATAGCCAAAGTGATTTCCATCTCCTTCCGTCTATTCGGCAATGTCATGGGTGGCAGCATTATTATAATCGTGGTTTCCCATCTTATCTGGGGGCTGCTGCTGCCGCCTTTCCTGTACGGCTTTTTCGGCTTTTTTGTGGGCACAGTTCAAGCCTTCGTCTTCATGATGCTCACATTGGTATATATCTCAGTGCAAATTAGGTGATGAAAGCAACATACTAGAAGGAGGATTTGATAATGGCAGTAGAAATTGCAGGCGCAGATTTGGTAAGGGCTGCAGCAATGTTAGGAGCTGGAATATCCATGGGGATTGGCGCTTTCGGACCAGGCGTTGGTGAGGGAATGGTCGCTGCCAAAGCTTGCGAGGCCATCGGCAGGAACCCGAGAGAAGCAGGTTTGTTGACCCGGACCATGCTGGTGGGGCAAGCAGTTTCAGAGTCCACAGGTATTTACGCGCTGGTGGTGTCGTTGCTGCTGATCTTCGTGGTGTAGGAGACTAGGAGACCTGCATGGACCTCACCGTTTGGGTCAAACTGGCGGCTTTTCTCGGAGCCGGCTTATCGATGGGCTTGGGGGCCGTTGGCTCGGGCAGAGGGAATGGGCCGACAGCCGGGAGTTGCCGACGCCTTGCTTCGGACCATGTTGATAGGCCAGGCCATAGCCGAGAGTACAGGTATATATGGTTTGGTGGTGGCCCTTCTTCTCATATTTCGAGGATTCGGTGACGTGCACTTCATGCAGATTCCGGCCTTCATTTCCGCTGGTCTATGTATGGGTTTGGGAGCAATGGGACCGGGGTTCGGCCTGGGCTTGGCAGCGGGGCATGCCTGCGAGGCAATAGCTCGCAACCCGGAAACTTCCAGTACAATTCTGCGGAACATGCTCATAGGACAGGCAGTCACTGAGTCCACAGGTATTTACGCGCTGGTGGTTTCATTGCTGCTGATCTTTGTAGTCTGAAGATTAAGAAGGATACTGGATTCTAGATCCTTGATGCTAGATTAAGGTACAAACTGTATTACATCTATCCAGTATCTAGTAACCAGCATCTAGCATCTAGCGCCGAAGGGCGCAGATTATTCCTAGGTGAAGCTATGGTTGAAATCAATTTTACCATCGTCATTCAGGTTGTGCAGTTCCTTATCCTGGTCTTCATTCTGAATCGTATCCTTTTCAGACCAATCAGCAAGGCAATTGAAGAGCGCGATGAGAAGATCTCTGCCTGGGAGGAAAAGACCCGCACCTTGCAAGAGACTGTTCGAATCAAAATTGAGAGCTATGAAAAGGAACTGGTAGAGGTGAGGGCGAAAGCTCAAGAAGAGCAACAGCAGCTTAGCAATGAACTCAAAGAGAGAGAAGAAGAGAAAGTAGGGGCGGTATTCAAGGAAGCGGCACAAATGGTGGCTTCGACCAAGCAGGCACTTCAAGAAGAGACAAAAAGGTTGGGGCAGGAGCTTCGCCGGCAGGCTGAGGAAATGGCACAAATGGTGGCGGAGAAGGTTTTGGGAAGAAAGGTGTCATGAGGATCAATCGAGGTAACAAGAGGCTGTGCTTTTTGCTTGTGAGCGTTCTGGTCTTAGCACTTGTAGGAGGTCTAGCCCTTAGCGCTTTTGCGGCAGAAGAGCGCCAGGGCACAAGTAGCTTCAAGAAAACGTGGATGAAGATCTGGGAGGTACTCAATTTTCTGATCCTTGCCTTCCTTGTGTTCAAGCTACTCAGGGAGCCAGTGAAAAATTTTTTTCAGGGCCGGACGGAGATGTTGAGGCAAAAGATTGCAGAGGCTGAAGGGGCCTCTATCGAGGCAGAGCGTGCGCTTAAAGAGGTAGAGAGCCGATTCGAAATGTTGGACGAAGAGATTCAGAGACTTCAGCAGACCATCACCGCACAGGGTGAAAGGGGACGAGACAAGATAATCTCTGATGCTGAACAAACTGCTGAGTACATGCTGGAGAAAGCCAAGTTTGAATCCGAAATGATGCTGAGAGAGGCCAAGATTAGACTAAAGAGAGAAGTGACTAATGAAGCTGTGAGGTTAGCGGAGGAAAGTATTAAAAAAGAAATCGGCAAAAAAGATCAAGAGCGGTTGGTGGACGAATATTTGCAAGACCTTCAGCAGGTGCCTAGTTCCTCTGTCTAGGGGCTTTGCTAATTCAAGTCTCCACGAAGAAATTAATGGAGACGATTTTTATGGGCGGGTTATCCCCGCTTTTTTTATTGAACATATAGAATATTGAATATCGAACAAGGAATTTCGAACAGCAGAAGTTTTTTAAAGCAGTAAAGCAATATTTTTTACTTCGATATTCTACGGTTCCTTGTTCTGCGGTTCTGCTGTTCATATTCTCGGCGTTTTGATAACTGATAGTGGGATTTTTTTTGGGCCTGGATTCTGCACTTATTCGTGAGTTGGCGAAAAATAACCCCATTGCTGAATTTACGATTGAACGACTCGACGATTTGATAGATTTGTCCTCTGCCCTCTGCGAGAGAAACATGGCACGAAGATTGAAATGGTTCTATAATGGTTTCGCGTGTTCTTATTCTCCGTGCTAAGAGTTAAATGCCTAGATATTGACCCCGAAAGGGAGAAAGAGATGACTGAACGGTCGTATCCCATCGATGATTTTACCGTGAAAGAAAGCTGGCGGCTTTTTCGGATCATCGCCGAATTTGTCGATGGCTTCGAGACCATGGCAGAGATCTATCCGGCTGTGTCCATTTTTGGTTCTTCCCGAGTTGGGCCTGAAGATCCTTTATACGAGAAAGCAAGAACCATTGCCCGTCTTTTTGCGGAAGATGGATTTCACGTGATTACCGGTGGTGGTCCTGGCCTGATGGAGGCAGCCAACCGGGGGGCGGCCGAAGGGGGCGCTAAGTCTGTAGGATTAAATATCCAGCTTCCCATGGAGCAGCAGCCAAATTCCTATGCCAATGTCGTGCTGGACTTCAGATACTTCTTCATCCGCAAGGTGATGTTTATAAAATATGCTCAGGCCTATGTGGTGCTCCCTGGCGGTTTTGGAACCCTGGATGAACTGTTCGAGGCGCTCACCCTCATTCAGACGGACCGCATCAAGCCATTTCCGGTAATTCTGG
>CAMYLW010000428.1 GCA_947259475.1 Thermodesulfobacteriota bacterium | reverse complement strand
AAATCTGAAACTGGGAACCCGCCCGAAGGGTGGGAGTCCGAAGGACAAATCTCAAATATCCTTTGTGGACTTTGTTGTCTAGAAGGTGGCAACGATACTCGTCAAAAGAGCGCAATAACAAGGGCTACAGTCCCCACCGCGAAACAGTAAGGGGCGAAATAAAAAAGTTTTCCCCTTTCCACCAGGGAGCGCAGTACGCCTAAAGCTACCAAACCCACCACAAAAGCGGAGAAAAAGCCGACGGCCACAATATGCCATTCTGGATAATTGCCATTGAGGTGGAACATTTCAAAGGCGAGGGCTCCCAAAATGGCAGGAATCGATAGTAGAAAGGAAAAACGGAATGCCGTTTCAGGCCTGAGGCCGAGTAGCAAACCGGTAACAATGGTCACCCCAGAGCGTGACACCCCGGGGCTGATGGCGGCTCCCTGAGCCAGGCCGATCACAAGGGCGTCCAGTACATTGGGGCTGTCCAGATGCTTGCGGTGTTGGCGGGACCAGCGACTCCACACCAGGAAGAACCCGGTTATCCATAAGCAGAGACCGACTATGGCGGGTGAGGTAAAGAATCGCTGGAAGACATCGCGCAAGAGCAATCCGACCACGGCAGTGGGCAGGGAACCCACCAGGATCATGACCGCCATTCTTACGCCACTTCTTGAAGCAGTAGAAGCGGGGGTAGGTGGGGCTGATGGAGTGCGGCCGAAAAAACTGAGGCAGTCGGTAAACATCGAAAGGAGGTCGGCACGAAAGACCACGAACACCGCCATGAGGGTAGCGACATGCACTGTCACGTCGAAAAACAGTTGTGGTTCCCGGAAACCGAATAGATACTGCGCCAGCGCCAGATGCCCCGAGCTGCTGACCGGAAGAAATTCAGTGATGCCTTGCAGAACGCCGAGAAACAAAGCCTGCAGGATGTTCATAGACTACTGCTTTCGTACTGCGGAGTCCAAACCGTGGACGTAAGGCGACATGGCGCAATCCTCCAGCAACGCTCACGGTCCAGCTGCAAGGTGAGCCCGGGTATTTCATGAATAACTTGCTGCGACCACGGATATGGCCGTCCTTCCAGGCGTCCTCGGGTGTTCCTTCGACAGGCTCAGGACAGGCTCCTCCTGCGACGTACCGTTCAGGTACGCCTCGGAGTCCCGCGGTACCGCGGGACGGTTGCCCGGTGGCACGCCCATCTTCGTGGTCTCGCGACAGCAATTCATGAAACATCCGGGCTAGAGATGGGAATGTGAGGGCAGGGAGTAAATTCCTCCACACGTGTTTTCACAATCAGGTGGTTCAAGGAGCGTGGTTTTGGTTAATAATCTTCCGCTCCGAGAGGGCGGGTAAAAGTGTACTTGGCAGGTTCCACCATCAGTTTCTTTGCAGCCTCGCCAGTATTACCCCCTAATACGCTGAAAGGTAGAGAAACGACGAAGAAAGCAGTCCCAACCACAGTTGCCGCAAGGCCGAGAGGTCTGAGAATCACCAAGTCAAACATCATAGACACTGCATTCCTGTCCTCTCCGGTAATAGATTGCTTCTCTTTTGCCAGGACAGGAGATGCCGCCCAGGTGAACAACAGCACAGCTACGATCAGAAAGACCAGTGACTTCTTCTTGACAGTGCCCATGTAGATACCCTCCTTGCTAAAAGGGCGGCTTCGAGGCTCAATTCCGCCCGCTGATATTTGGGGAATGACAGAGAATAAATCAGCAATACGGTAGCTTACCACAATTACACCAGAATATGCTATGCAAATGTTGTACCCCTGTGTTCGGCGATGGTCCCCTGTGTTTTTTCTGGACTTTTGCCAGACGGACCGCTAAACTTTCTGAATGCGGTAAACCTTGGCCTATGTAGCTCTTCGCTATTGAGCCTGACAGTTAAAAGACCTGAGAGGAGATTTGTCATGAGCACGACCCCACAGCATTGCCCAGGCTATGAATCTTTCAAAGATCTCAAATCATTTGTCTGCAAATGTAACGGCTGCGGAGCAGAGAAGGAGATATTCTCGGACGAGTTCAATAAAACTCACACGTGTGCTAAATGCGGCGCCACCATTGATTTTAACACCTGTTCTTACGAGGCAGGGGGGGCAGATGACACGCCCCGTTAAGAGTTCAATCTCTTGCCACCACACTGCCTCTGTGTAGGTTCATTAGGGACAAGACCAGACCAGTGTAGCCTTGTTGGATATCCAATCTACTCCTAGAACCAGTTGTATTCGGACAATCCGGACCTGAAGTCTGTCAGCCCATCGGCACGGAACCTTTAGTAGTATATTTCCGCCCAATCCCACTCAGATTCGCCAACTATTACCTCTTTTACATTTTGAATATCGAAACTGGGGACCCGCCCGCAGGGTGGGGAGTCCGAAGGACAATATCGAACAAGGAATTTCGAACAGCAGAAGTTTTAGAAAAGAATAAAATAATATCTTTCACTTCGATATTCTGCGGTTCCTTGTTCTGCGGTTCTGCTGTTCATATTCTCGACGACAAACAAATCTCAAATTCCAATATCAAATGACCAAAACAGGTTTTGAATTTTGGTCATTGTTATTTGTTTGATATTTGAGATTTGTAATTTGGAATTTTTAATCACTCCAGCAGACTGCCGCAAGGGGAAAGAGTATTGAAGTCCCCTCAGGGGGCAGCCAAGGTCGGGTCCTTTGGACCCGATTTTTTTATCTAATTTGTTTACTTCTCAGGTTCCGGGTACTCTAATGGCAGATTTGCGATTGGTTTGCAGGGTGCCGGCCACCAGACGCTCTGTATCATAGCCGGCGTGAAAGGTATTGATGTCGGGTGCGCCCACACGCCCGATCGAATAGGTCAGCCATTGCACGGCTAAGACGAGATCAAGAAATTGCTGCAAAGGCTCATTGGTGGGTGGCAGATTCACCATCTCAATGGAGTCATTGGAGTGGATGGGCAAGTTGGGTTGGTCAAGCGATTCAGACTGGATCCAGATAATGCGTGCCTCAAAGAGCTCCTGGAGCACCGGGACTACTTCCGCCGCACGGGCGGCAGTGTCGTCGTCGACAATGAGGAAAGCGACGGTGTCGGACGTACGGGTGATGAAATAATGAGTGTGGCAGTATTCCTCGATGCCAGTGAAGTGGGCCACCCGGTTGAATTCATGCATCTTGTAGCTGGCGAAACGGGCAACTATTTTTGCCCAGCCGCTGCCAAGAAAGAATGTTTGACCACTTTTGGCCCAGAGAGCGGCTTTGGAGAACAGCGGTTCGTGGAAAGAGGCTGACAACAGACTGCGAGTATGGGCCAAAAGGATGTTCCAGTCCAGCTTGCTCTTCGCCGCTCGGATGAGGGTAAGAAGGACAGCCCAGAACGTTTTGGTTTGGGCGACATCGTGGTGGTACCCAACATATTGTTTTGCATGTTTATCTTTGTAGTTTGTCTGGTGGAGTTCCTCTGCGGGCGAGGCTTGGATAGGCCATACTACAGTTGCCAGTTGTGCCAGGGGGCTTTGCAGATTATCAGTAACTGCCACCACCGGCGCGCCCGCGCTCAGAGCCCGTTTTGCTCCCTCCAACACCCGTGCGGTACGGCCGGAGACACTGATGCCGATAAAGAGGTCCCCTGGTTTCAAGTATTGGGCGGTTTGGCTGGCTTCCAGAGAGGGCAACCCTGAGACCTGGCCACGCTTTTCCAACAGCCAGTGGCCAAATAGGGCAGCGCAATGAGAATCCCCCGAGCCACTGATGATAATTTTTCCCGGCGCAGCAGGCCAGTCCGGCACCGAGAGTGTATGGTGCAGGGCAGTGATTTTTTCCTGCTCAAGAATTTCTTGAAAGATATATTCACGACTGGGCATTGAAGGATCTACCTCCTGAAGAAGATTTTCTCTAAACTATCCATGGACAGAGCCAGCTGTCAAGGATCAGCCGTATTTTCCCGAAA
>CAMYLW010000427.1 GCA_947259475.1 Thermodesulfobacteriota bacterium | reverse complement strand
GGGTACCGTACACTGTGGAAAACACCCTTGGTAAGGGAGGATCGATTTTAGTGTAGATGCCTTATGTTGTCAACATTTTCGGGCTAAGACAGAGCTTGAAAGAATCCCATTACGGTTTGGTGGAATGTCCGAGCACGTTCAAGGTAAATGAGATGGCCAGTATTGGTGAAGGGCTTCAACTGAGCTCCAGTAATGCGCTTCGCCAACAACCGGCCGTTTTCTGCCGGTACTAACTGGTCACAATCGGCTGTGAGAATAAGGGTCGGGGTTTGAAGACTGCCGAGGCGGTCGCAGGCATCGAAGCTGCGGATCGCCTCCAGTTGTCTCTGCAGAGCGTAATCCGGCTGCAGGGGAGCGTTTAGCTGCCGTTCTCTGTAACGTTTCAAGGAATCCGAGCCACTGTGCAAGAATACAGGCGTGACCAAGAGGGTGAGGTTCTTGTCAATAATCCCCTCGGGCGAAAGACCCGCGTTATTGGCAAATCCTTGAATGACCTCTGGAGCTGGTGGAATACGCTCGCTGCCGCCGCAGTGGGTGCATCCGAGCACCAGACCGGAAATCCGCCCTAGGTGAGACAACACCAGCTCCTGAGCTATCATCCCACCCATTGATAACCCCACCACAAAGGCTCGCTCTTCTTCAGCAGCATCCAGGACAGCTGCGGCATAATCCGCCATCTCCGCGATCCCATAAGCTCGATCAGGCATGCTGGAACGACCTGCGCCCATATTGTCAAAGACAATCACCCGAAAGTGAGGAGACCAGGCACCGATACTTTCTTCCCACGTCCAGGTGCCGCCGCTGACCCCACTGATCAATAGCAGAGGTTCACCTTCTCCGTGACTTTCCCAGTAAATTTTAATATCACCCACGGCTGTGTGTGGCATGAATCAACTCCAGATTCAGGCTTGCGCCTTAAGGTCATTTGGCTTCGCCGTCAATTCTTCGCGCTCGCTGCGCGCCGCTCAGTCCCGCACCGCAAAAGCGGCATCTACGACAAGCAGGTCCCTAGTTTGGCCTTACGGCCGTCATTAACATCTGACCAGCACCTTGCAGTGAAAACCTAATAAGACAAAATATACTACGAACCCTAATACTATCTTTCCAGATTGAAAAACTACGGTCAAATTATTTTTGTTGGCAAAGCAGTCTGCCCTAGCCCGGATATTCCATGACCGATCCAAAAAGTGATCACCTATAACAGGCGCTATGCTATTGACGATGTAAAGAAAAAGGGTTCTCGTAGACTAAAGACTAACTTCGTAGTTGTATTGCGCCTTCCCATTACCTTGACAGGAGGGTGATACAGTGAATACTTTTAAATAATCCTCATGCTACGTCTGCTCAAGTTTTGTAGCCAGAAATACTAAATCTGGTGCATTAAAATAATATGGAGATCTTGATGTCTTTCACTCGCGGGGGTTTCGTCTTCTTTTGGTCTCTGAGTCTTTTGCTTGTTTCCGGCGGTTGTGCGCCTACCAAACCGGCCAGAGTATCAGCAGTGGCGTATACCGCAGAAGACGTTTTCATCGCAGCTAGCAAGCAATCGGATCCTACCATCGTTCGTGCCGGTACCCCGGCTTACCTTATGCTCGTTGACGGCCTCATTGAGGCCTATCCTGATAACAGTGAGTTGTTGACCGCTGGTTGCCAGGCTTACACAGCATATGCCTCCTCGTTCGTAGAGGACACTGACCCGGAGAAGGCGGCAGCACTCTACGCCAAAGCCAAAAGCTACGGTTTCAGAGCTCTATCGAAAAAGGAAGATTTTCAACAGGCTGTGACGGGACAGGTGGATGACTTTGTTGCTTTCCTGAAGCAATACGACAAGCGGGACGTACCGTCTCTCTTTTGGACCGCCAGTGCTTGGGGTAAATGGATCAGTCTTAATCTGGACAACGTGGAGGCTCTGGCTGACATGGCCATGCTGGAGGCCACCATGCAGAGGACTCTTGAACTGGATGATTCATTCTACTACGGCGGTCCCCACCTCCTCCTGGCTGTTTACTTTGCGGTCAGACCTGACATTATTGGAGGTAATATAAACAAAGCTAAAGAGCATTTCGACAAGGCTTTTTCTCTGGGAGCTGACAAGCTCCTTTCGGCGGAAGTGCTGTTTGCCAGATACTATGCCGTCCGGCTCCGAGACAGAGTTCTTTTCGCAAAAACCCTTCAGGGAGTGATAGACGCTCCTGTTGATGAGGTTCCTGAGCTGACCCTAGCAAACACGCTGGCCAAGGAGAAGGCCAGAGAAATGTTGGAGAAAGTGGATGACTACTTTGGAGAACTCCCCTAGACTAGCCAATCAACGACACTTCGAAATTATCAGAACCAGAGTTTTTGCTGTAGGTATTTTCCTGTTTTTTCTCACGCTCATGTGGCCATGTCCCCTCCATAGGGCGCAGCCGCAGTATGAGATAAGACTCGCCACCATGGCGCCTGAAAATAGCTCTCTCATGCAGATCTTCCGGGAAATGAACGGTGAACTTCTGCAAGAGACAGAGGAGCGCGTCGGGTTCAAACTTTTTTCCGGCTTCGCCTTGGGAGATGAACGAGACGTATTCAGAAAATTGCGTA